>JAHIQC010000347.1 GCA_018902765.1 Actinomycetota bacterium
AAGACGGTGAGTGACCCTATCGAGGGTGTGTTGGAGGCGGTGCCCGCAGCACTCCCCTGCGTTGCGCCAGGGGAGGCGGTAGTGCTGGCGTCGGGTGACTGTGTACTCTCCGTGGAATATCCGCTGGCATCATGGCCTGCCGTACGATAGTCCGACCAGAAGTTCAGGACCATCATAAGCACGATCAACAAGAGAATGACGCCCACAGCGGCCCTGAGCGCTTTGGCTGACGAAATCATATGTACAGTCCCCCGCCATAGACGGCCGCATCTTCAATTCTGTATTCCTCACATGCGGATTTGAGTATCAAGTCCGCCGAAACAGCGACATCAGCAATCTGGGCCAAATCGATCTCGGCTAGAGCCGCCAGAACTGCGTCAAAGTCCATGTCATTGTGTATCCGACCGGATTCTTGAGCGATCAAGTGCGCTGCGTCAGCCAGAGCCTGAGCCACGCTTATGGCGTCTGCCGGCAGCGGAGTGATGTCCAGTTCGTCCCTGAGCAGTCGCATCTTCTGCTCTACTTCGGCCAGAGCCACGCGATCTACGGCATCGGGGTCACCGGCAAAGAGGACGAGTTCATCATCAGACAGCTGAGCCAAATGACACATGACCGCATCGAGGCTTCTGCGGGATGCATCGATCGTCTGCATCTTCGGAACCATGACCCGCACCGAGCGGCGAGTCACGCCATAACGCATCAGGCGAAACAAGAAGTAGCCGCCCACTCCTGCGACAAGGACCGAAATTCCTATGACGGCCCACATCCATGTGGGAATTGCGGAGATATCGGGCACGCCGGAGTCCACCCTTCATAGCTGACGGGTGGCTAGCAGCCTTCCCGTCGGTCCAGTACCCTCTTTGCCTTACCCGCAGATCGCTCGATACTGCCTGGCTCGACCAAGGTCACCTTCACGTTCAAACCAAGTACTGAGTGCAGGCGCTCAGACACGTGTCGAGTAAACGCGAGCATATCAGCCATGATATCCGAAAACACCTCTTCGGCGACTTCAATGCGTAGTTCTATGTCGTCTAGGCCATGCTTGCGGTCCAGCACGATCAAGTAGTGCGGGCGAACACCCTCGATCTTAAAGACCACGTCTTCGATCTGGCTTGGGAATACGTTGACGCCGCGGATGATCAGCATGTCATCGGTGCGCTGACGAACCTTGTCCATGCGAGCCAGAGTACGGCCACACTCGCAAGGCTCGTTGGATATGCGCGTTAGGTCATGCGTCCGATAGCGCAATACCGGGAACGCCTCTTTGGTGAGAGGAGTTATGACAAGCTCCCCCACCTCCCCATCAGCGAGGGACTCGCCGGTGATCGGATCGACAATTTCACACAAGAAGTGGTCCTCGTTGAGATGCAGCCCACACTGGCACTCGCACTCACCGGACACGCCGGGACCCATCACTTCAGACAAGCCGTAGTTGTCAGTGGCACGTATGTGGAGTTTGTCCTCTATCTCCCGTCGAGCCGCATCCGAACAAGGTTCAGCGCCGAAGAGTCCCAAATGCAAGGGCAGTTTGGAGAAATCGACCCCCATCTTCTCCCCCACTTCGGCAATGTAGAGCGCGTACGACGGCGTGGACACAAGAACCGTTGTCCCGAAGTCTTGCATCATCATGATGTGACGTTCGGTGTTTCCAGCGCTTGCCGGAATCATCGTGGCCCCAGTTCGCTCAAGACCGTAGTGCATCCCGAATCCACCCGTGAACATCCCATAGCCAAAGGCCATCTGGGCGATGTCGGATCTCACGACGCCCGCTGCGCTGGCAATACGGGCCGTAAGCTCTGTCCAGGTCGCAAGGTCGCCCTTCGTATAGCCGACGACAATCGGCTTTCCAGTGGTTCCAGAGCTTGAGTGGATCCTTACCACCTCATCGAGCGGAACCGCGAACAGCCCAAAAGGATAGGTATCGCGCATTGTCTGCTTGTCGGTGAAGGGAAGTCGTTTGATGTCTTCGAGTCGTTTGATATCCCGTGGTTTGACCCCAAGGTTGTCCAGGGCGAGCCGATAGTGGTCCACTCGCTCGTACGTCCACGACACCATCGCCTGCAGGCGTCTGAGTTGGAGCTCGCGCAGCAACGGACGCTCCATGGACTCGTATT
>JAHIQC010000348.1 GCA_018902765.1 Actinomycetota bacterium
CATGAGGTGCTTCGGGCCGTGAACGCCGTGGCGCTCGTGATCGACGCACCGCTGGGCATTCATGCGCACAATGACGCCGGTTGCGCTGTGGCCAACTCGCTTCTGGCGGTCGATGCTGGCTGCGTTCAGGTCCAAGGGACCGCGAACGGCTACGGCGAGCGCGCCGGAAACGCCGATCTGCTCGTCATCATCCCGGCGCTCGTGCTCAAGATGGACGATGCGTGCATCTCGCGCGACCAACTCAAGCTCATCACCGAAGTGAGCCACTTCGTGGCAGAGACGGCCAACATCTCGCCGAACCCGCATCAGCCCTACGTGGGTGCGAGCGCGTTCGCCCACAAGGGCGGCGTACATGCGAGCGCGGCTGCACGTCTGCCCGAGGCCTACGAGCACATCGATCCGGCTGCCGTCGGCAATCTGGCACGCGTGGTCGTAAGCGAGCTTGCCGGACGCGCGTCGCTCACGATGAAGGCGTCCGAACTCGGCATCGATCTCACTGGCGACCCCGAAACAGTCGGCGCGATGCTCGACAGCATCAAGGAGCTCGAGCATCAGGGCTACTCGTTCGAAGCGGCCGATGCTTCCCTTGAGGTCTTGCTGCGCAAGCGACTCGGCACCCACGAGCCGTTCTTCTCGCTGGAGTCCTTCCGCTGCATCATGGAGAAGCGCGAGGACGGTCGTGTGATGACCGAGGCCACAATCAAGATCCACGTGGAGGGCCACCGCTACATCGCCACCGCAGAAGGAAACGGTCCCGTGAACGCGCTCGACAAGGCGTTGCGCATCGCGATTGGCCGCTACTATCCGGATCTGGCCGAAATCGAGCTCACGGACTTCAAGGTCCGCGTATTGGACGAGAAGAAGGGCACCGGCGCGGTTACGCGCGTGCTCATTGAGTCCGGCGACGGAGACAAGTCTTGGGGTACGGTCGGCGTCTCGGAAAACATCATCGAGGCGTCATGGGAGGCGCTTGTCGATTCGGTCGAGTTCGGCCTTTCCCATCCTCGGCCAAGGCACTGATTCTGCCGCGAGCTGAGCACGTGCTCACGCACTTTTCACAACTTGATTCTCGCGACAGAAGGAAATGCGACTCGCTCATGGAACTTAAGCCGCAGGGGGACTGGCTCGAGGAGATCCGGAGGCGAGGCTTGCGCGTCGTCCGCGTGTTGAGCGATGGGGATTGCCGCTACGGTTTGGCGGACGACTCCACCGTCACGCTCATATCAGATGAACCGTTTGCCGCATGGGAGCCCGAAGGGGCTCTCGGGCTCAACACCGCCGAGCTGCTCACGCCCGCCGTGCCGACCAAGATCGTCTGCGTCGGCATCAACTACCGTGCACATGCCAAAGAGATGGGGCACGCCCTGCCCGTCGAACCGGTCATCTTCCTGAAACCCCCCACGGCGATCAACTCGCCGCATGGCCAGATCGTGATTCCACCAGGCGTCGGGCGCGTGGACTACGAGGCGGAGCTCGCGGTTGTCATCGGGCGCAGGACACACCGAGCATCTGCCGAGGATGCGCAGCACAACGTCTTGGGATTCACCTGCGCCAACGACGTGACCGCACGCGACCTTCAGAAGATCGACGGTCAGTGGACCCGCGCCAAGGGTTTTGACGGGTTCTGTCCGCTCGGGCCTTGGATCGATACCGATATCGAGCCCGATGATCTGCGCATACAGTCCTTCGTCAACGGCGAGCCCAGGCAAGACGCCCGCACGAGCGACATGATCTTCGGCGCCTATGAGCTCGTTTCGTTCATCTCGCACGTGATGACGCTCGTCCCCGGCGACGTGGTGCTCACCGGCACCCCCTCGGGCATCGGCGAGATCGTCGCGGGAGACACAGTCGAGGTGCGGATCGAGGGCATCGGTTCGCTCATCAACACCGTCGTGCAGGGGTAGCGCCAAGCCCCGCGCCGGACACGTGCCCGCGAGTCTCGATCCAGGTGTCCCGCTCGTCGCTTTCGGGTTGCCGTTCGGCTATCCACAGGCCCCAGATGTCGTTGTCGGTGCTATCCTAGGCACGACATATTGTGCCTGTTCACCGACCTGGAGGGGACCTGCGGAATGGTTGCTGACCGCCTGAGAACCCCCGAGGTCGAGGAGCTCATTCGAGCCCTTCTCGCCTTGGAGACACCTGATGAGGCTTATGCCTTCCTACAGGATGTCTGTACGATCCGCGAGGTCAAAGATATCGCCCAGCGCCTTTCGGTTGCTCGAATGTTGGCCGCAGGTGAGCACTACGCACACATCCAAGAGTCCACCGGTGCATCCGCCACAACCATCAGTCGCGTGAGCAAGGCCTTGCACTACGGCGCTGACGGCTATGTGCGCGTGATTGCGCGCCTCGATGAGGATACCTTTGGGGCAGGCGATCACTAGACTATGTCGTTCGTGCACCTTCATACGCATTCCGAGTACTCGCTTCTCGATGGAGCTGCTCGTGTGTCGAACCTCGTGGACAGGGCTGTCGAGCTCGAGATGCCCGCTTTAGCCATCACCGATCACGGCTACATGTACGGCGCGGTCGACTTCTACCGCAAGGCATCCAAGGCCGGTATCAAGCCCATCATCGGCTGCGAGGTCTACTTCACCCCGAACTCCCGCCTCAAGCGCGATGGCAAGCCCGAGCTCTACCACCTGTTGCTGCTAGCCAAGAACAACGAGGGCTTCCGCAACCTCAAGGCGCTCGTGAGCAATGCTGCCGTGCAGGGCTTCTACTACAAGCCCCAGGTCGATCTCGAGCTGCTCGAACGTCATGCCGGTGGCCTCATCGCGACCAGTGCATGCATGAGCGGCATCGTGAGCAAGTCGATCGAGCGAGGGGATGCCGAGGGTGCGCGGGCGTGGGCCGAGACCTACTCCAAGATTTTTGCGCCCGGCGACTTCTACCTTGAGATCCAAGACCAAGGCATCGTCGCGGACAACGGCGTCAGCCAGTCCCAGCTCAACGCCGAGATAGCGTCGATCGGTCGCGAGATGGGCCTTGGGCTGGTGGCGACCAACGACATCCACTACCTGACCAAGCAGCACGCCGAGACCCAGGACCTGCTTTTGTGCATCGGTACCGGCTCGACGGTGGATCAGCCCGGCCGCATGAAGTTCTCCTGCGACGAGTTCTACATGAAGTCGCCCGAGCAGATGTCCGAGATCATGTCGCTGTACCCCGAGGCCATTTCGAACACGCTTGATGTCGCCGAGAAGTGTGCTGTCAACATCGAGTTCGACAAGATGCACCTTCCGGTGTTCCAAGTGCCTGAGCTGCACTCCCAAGAGTCGTTCCTAAAGGAGCAGTGCATCGCCGGACTCAAGAACCCCAAGCGCTTCGGTGAGACTCTGCCCGATAACGTGGTCGAGCGGCTCGAGTCCGAGCTCAAGGTCATCAACGACAAGGGCTTTGCGCCCTATTTCCTGATCGTCGCCGACTTCGTGCAGTGGGCCAAGGATAACGGCATAAGCGTGGGTCCCGGCCGAGGAAGTGCGGCTGGGTCGATCATCGCCTACGCGCTGGGCATCACGGCACTGGATCCGATCGCCAACGGGCTTTTGTTCGAGCGCTTCTTGAACCCTGAGCGCACGGAGATGCCCGATATCGATATCGACTTCGATGACGAACGCCGAGGAGACGTCATCGACTACGTGCGCGATAAGTACGGGGATGACCACGTCGCGCAGATCATCACCTTCGGCAAGATGAAGGCACGGGCCGCGGTGCGTGACGCCGGGCGTGTGCTCGGCTACCCGTACGGTGTGCCCGATCGCATCTCCAAGATGATCGTCGATGAGATGGACGCGACCATCGACAGCTCCATGAGCCAAAACCCCGATCTGTCCGGGGACTATGAGGCCAACGCCGACACCAAGCGCATCGTTGATGCGGCGCTTTCGCTCGAAGGCATCGTGCGCGGCGAGGGCGTTCACGCGGCCGGCGTCGTGATCTGTCCGGACCCGGTCTATCTCCACGTCCCGGTCAAGTACGACACCAAGGGTGGCGCGGTCATCACGCAGTGGGACGGCCCGACCGTGGCCGACCTGGGCTTGCTCAAGATGGACTTCCTCGGCCTGCGCAACCTTACGGTCATCGCGGACGCCGTGCGTAGCATCAAGGCGCATCACGGCGTGACGATCGTTCCGGACGACATTCCGCTCGATGACCCCGCCACGTTCAAGCTGCTCCAGCGCGCCGACACGGTGGGCGTGTTCCAGGTCGAGTCCTCGGGCATGCGCAAGCTGCTCAAGGACCTCAAGCCCACGACGTTTGCCGATATCGTCGCGGTGCTCGCCCTGTACCGTCCCGGCCCCCTGAAGTCCGGAATGGTCGACGACTTCGTGGGCCGCAAGCATGGGCGCAAGGCCGTGACCTACTACGATGACCGGCTCAAGCCCGTGCTCGAGCAGACCTATGGTGCGATCGTGTACCAGGAGCAGGTCATGAGCATCTCCATGGAGATGAGCGGTTTCTCGGCAGCCAAGGCCGACAAGCTGCGAAAGGCGATGGGCAAAAAGAAGCTCGACGAGCTCGTTCCTTTGAAGGAAGCGTGGGTCGACGGCGCCGGAGACAATGGCTTTGACCGCAACATGGCCTCGAGCATGTGGGAAGACATCCTCAAGTTCGCGGAGTACGCCTTCAACAAGAGCCACTCGGCCGCTTATGGCCTCATCACCATGCAGACCGCGTACCTCAAAGCGCACTATCCGCTCGAGTACATGGCGGCCGTGCTCACGAGTTACACGGGCAAGACCGAATCGATCGTACGCTACGTGGCCGAGTGCAACCGCGCCGGCATGAAGGTGCTGCCGCCCGACGTGAACTCCTCGGGCAACGACTTCACTGCGGTGGGTGACGGCATCCGCTTCGGACTGGCCGGCATCCGTGGGGTCGGCGAGGGCGTCGTCGAGATGATCGTCGCTGCGCGCACCGAAGGCGGCGATTTCACCTCTCTACACGACTTTTGCGCCCGGGTCGACGTCAAGGGCGTGAACAAGAAGACGCTAGAGGCCCTCGTCAAGGGCGGGGCGTTCGACTCGACCGGCTACACGCGAAAGCACCTCATGGCACTCATGGACGAGGCCGTGGATACCGCCTCACGCAAGCAAAAGGAGCGCGACTCCGGTCAGGTCTCCATGTTCGACATGTTTGCCGAGGAGGACCACGGGTTCTCCCAAGACGTCCCGAAGCCCGATGGGGACGAGTGGGGCAAGAAGATGAAGCTCGCGTTTGAGAAGGAGATGCTCGGCATCTATGTCTCGGACCACCCGCTGCGCGAGATTTCGGGCGCGGTGCGTCGGGCCGCCGACTTCTCCCTCGGAGACGCCGAGGATATCCGCTCAGGTACCTTTGGCTGGTTCGCCGGCATTCTGTCGAGCGTGGAGCGCAAGGCGACCAAGAAGGGGACGATGATGGTCGTCGCCAAACTCGAAGACCTCGAGGGAAGCATCGAAGCCGTCCTGTTCCCCGCTGTGTACGACAAGTACCGAGACCTGGTGGCCGAGGACGTTATCCTGCGCATGCGAGCGCGCTTCGAGCAGGATGACCGCGGGCGCAAGTTGCTCGTGCAGGAGGTCCAGCTGTTCGACGGCTCCGAGTTCGCAGCTCCTCCCGGCAAAGTCGTGGTCGAGACCGAGGCGGCGGCTTTCCGCAACGGCCGCATCGACAACCTCAAGGAGATACTGGCCCGGTACCCGGGTAAGGACACACTTGAGCTGCATCTGTCGGGCTCGGAGTCGACCAAGGTCTGGAAGTGCGGAAACGTCGATCGTTTCTCCAATGGCCTGCACGCCGAACTCATGGAGGTCTTTGGCGGTCACTCTGTCTCCGAAGTGGGGTAGCCGAACTCATCGGCAGGTGCTACACTGCTCTAGCACTCTACTGTGATAGAGTGGCATCCCAATGCAACCGGAGTCTGAAAGAGGGACCATCGTGAGACCCGTCACCCCCAGAGGGTTCAGGGACGTACTACCCCAAGAAGCCGCTGAGCGCGAAGTCCTTTCGCGCGCCATGTCCGATGTGATGTCCGCATGGGGCTACGGCTTGATCGAAACCCCGATCGTGGAGCAGTACGCCACGCTCGAAGCCGGCGTGGGTGGCGACATGGCGGGCGAGGTGTTCCGCCTGTTCGACGCCGACGGCGGGCTTTTGGCGCTTCGCCCCGAGATGACCGTGCCCATAGCCCGTCTCGTCGCCACAAGGTTTGCAGGCGAGGAGGGGCCGTACCGGCTGCGCTACGCAGCGGATGTGTTCCGCGAGCAGGCGTCCATGCGTGGCCAGTCCCGCCAGTTCACCCAGGTCGGCCTCGAGTTCGTGGGTGCCCAAGGCCCCATCGCGGACGCGGAGGTCATCTCGGTGCTCGTCGAGTCGCTCGACGCGGCCGGACTTGCCGAGTTTGTGGTGGGCGTGGGAACCGTCGCGGTCCTGCGGGCGATCCTTGCCAGTGCGGAAATGCCCCAGCAGTGGTCGGCTGCAGTGCTCAAGGCCGCACACGATCGCAATCTGGTAGGCATTGACGAGCTGTCTTTCGCGCCTGGTGTCCCGACCGCTGTGGCTCAGGCGCTGAGGGAGGTTCCGCGAATCCGCGGTGGTCGCGAGGCCATCGAGCAATGCCGCCTGGCCGCAGCCGCCAGCGGCGTGGACGCCGCCTTGGACGAGCTCGATGCCGTGTGGGAGCTGCTCGAGCGCTCCGGCGTGGCCGAGCGGGTCTCGATCGACTTTGGGATCATGCGCTCATTCGATTACTACACGGGCATGGTGCTCGAGGTCTACGCACCCGGTCTCGGGCTACCCTTGGGCGGCGGTGGCCGCTACGACGGCGTATTGGCCGAGTTCGGCGCACCTGCCCCGTCTGCCGGCTTTGCGGTCGGTCTTGAGCGGCTGCACATCGCGATGGCCGAGCAGCGCTCGGGAGTCGCGGTACCCGCACTCGACGCCGTGCTGGGCGGCACAGACTCGCTCGCATTCTCGGCCGCTGGCCGGTTGCGAGCCGCTGGCTGGCGCGTGCGGCTCTCCACGAGAACGGGCATCGAGCTTGCCGCCGAGGCGCGGCGCGCCGGAGCCACGCAGGCTCTGCTCGCGCTCGACGCGGGAATCGTGCGAATCAACGAACGTGGCGAGCAGATCGGCGCACTTGAC
Organism: Actinomycetota bacterium; assembly: GCA_018902765.1. Taxonomy (GTDB): domain Bacteria; phylum Actinomycetota; class Coriobacteriia; order Anaerosomatales; family JAHIQC01; genus JAHIQC01. The sequence continues at coordinate 7,129 of JAHIQC010000348.1, forward strand.
GACCCGACGCCCGAGCCGCCGCAAACGACAGTCCCGGCAACACCGGGAGGTGCGCTGTGATCGCCGCCCGCACCACAGGTCTTGCCCGTGACAACGCGTCGGGCAAGTTGCGCATGGCCGTTCCCAAGGGCGCGCTGTTCGCCGAGTGTCTGGCTGCCTTGGCCGCAGCCGGAGTCGATGTGGCAGGTCTTGCTGATCCGGGTCGCCATCTGCTCATCTCTGCTCCCGAATTCGAGTTTCTCGTGGGTAAGCCCTCCGACATCCCGATCTACGTGGCGAGCG
>JAHIQC010000024.1 GCA_018902765.1 Actinomycetota bacterium
AAGGCGAGCTCGAGGAGTGGGGCACGCTGTATCCAGATTTCGCGCGCGTCGCCGATGAGGAAGGCTTCCCGGCGATTGCCGCCTCGTATCGGGAGATTGCCGAAGTTGAGCAGCACCATGAGTCGCGCTATCGCAAGCTGGCGAACAACGTGGAGCTCGGCCTGGTGTTCAAGCGTGATGACGTCGTCTATTGGAAGTGCCGCAACTGCGGATACGTCCACAAGGGAGCCTTTGCGCCGGAGCTGTGCCCTGCCTGCAAGCACCCGCAGGCCTACTACGAACTGCACGTCGAAGCCTTCTAGACACACGCGATATCAACAAGACGGCTCCGGGACCCTCGCGGGTTCCGGAGCCGTCCTGCGACTCTACGGCGCTGGCTGTGGAGTCAGCCTCACGCCGCGGAGGGCGCTTGAGGTGCGGCGGGCGCATGAACGTACGGTGCTGACACGCTCCCACGCCTGACCTTGCGGTACACGAGAAAGAAATAGAGCACCGCGACTGGCTGAACGAGAGCGTTCAGCAACACCCACACGATCTTGTCGTTGGCGCCGGCACTCGGGTACTCCCACGTCTCTCGCACGATCGAATCGACAAGCATCCATATCCAGAACACGGGATAGAGCACGCTGGCCACAGTGGCGATCACGACTATCATTGCCACGGAAAGCCCGAACATCGCTGCTAACAATTCCATCACGAACAACTCCTCTCCGGCAGACCCGGGACGGGTGCCGACACGTCAATTACTGCGTTACTTGTCACCGAGACCGTGAACCGTGCCGGCACCCGAGACGTCTTGGTTCACATCAGGATCGCCCCAGTACTTGACCGACCCGGCGCCGGACGCCTTGATGTCGAGCGACTCTGTAGCCCACACCGTGGCGTTGCCTGCGCCGGACATATCCACGGTCGTGCGCTTGCTCTCAAGGTCGCCGCCCTCGTACTCACCAGCTCCGGAAATCACGATTTCCTGGTCATCCACGCGACCCGAGAGCGATGCGCTGCCTGCGCCTGACATGTCGATCACAAGCTCGCCAAAGCGCAGATCATCGCCGCGAAGCGTGCCGGCGCCGCTCAAATCGAACTCGAACGAGTCTGCTTCCAGGCCGTCGATGATCACGTCACCGGCTCCCGCGACCTTGATTTTCGAAAGCGTCGGCACGGTGATAGTGATGTCTATCTTGCGATCACCCATCCCGAACAGCCATATCTCCCAGCCGGCATCGCGACCGATGTAGAGCGTGTCTCCGTGCACCTCGGTCTTGATCTTGTCCAGCAGATCGGCTGGACCGTTGAGCTCGAGTTCATAGGTGTCACCCTGTACGACCTCCACTCGGCCGTAACCGGAGAAGTCGACCTCGTCGAACTTGGAGACATTGCGAGTCTCCGTGCGATTGTCCACATCCCCCGCGCGCCTCACGATGCACCCCGAAAGCCCAAGCGCCAGAGCGGCTATCAATGCCGCGAGCGTTATCTTGCGAAACATCCTCATCATCCCCTCATACCACCGGCGCCGCACCGGGCGCAGGCTGCTCAAATCGTCCGACAAGCATCGCCTTGGCATATGCCGCATGCATCTTGCCGACGCCCTTTGCGATCCACATCGTGCCAACGACTCCCAGAAGTCCGCCCAAGATGAACACCGGGTAGCCCCAAGGCTCGATCCAGTACCTGAACCCATCGACTATCAACAGCGGCTCACCCGCAAGGACCTGAACGAACGGCAGTGCCAGCAGGCTCACGCAGACCGCGAACGCGGTTACGACCGCTGTGAAATACGCGATTCCAAAGAACATCTGCAGCACCATGTAGAGCATGGTCGTCCACGTGCGGTAGTCGGTGAGCCAGCTCTTGATGCGCTCCCATATGCCGCCCGTCTGACCCACAGTGCTGGGTCGTCTGGGCATACGCTCCCCCAAGAGTCCCTCGACCATACGGCCCTCGGCGAGCGAAATCGCTCGCACCAGCGCCAAGAACAGAAGCGCGAAAGGCAGCCCGACGATAAGCACCGCAAGCCCGACCGTGAGCGATAGTCCCGTTACCACGATCGTGAAGTACACGATGCCTGTGGCCAGCGAGAGCACCATATAGAACAGCGCCCCCCAAGCACTCGGATCAACGAGCACGCCGAAGAACCGAGCGATCGGATTGGTCGACTTTACAGCCGATACCGGCTTGCGCAGCGCCGCCGCGACCGTGATCTCCGCATCGCGATACGAGCTGGCGATCTCCTCGGGTGTTCCGTACGCCTCGACCACTGCGTCGAATCCCTCTTCCGATCCATCCGTCTCGGCGAGAGCGTCGCGCAAGTACTCCTCGGCGTCGTATGCGGCGTCTTGCACGAGCGCGGGGTCCGCGCCTGCCAGGGCCGCTCTGAGTTGTGCGAGGTATCCCTCGACTGTCCTATCCAACGTTACCCTCCAAAGTCGCATCCACGAAGTCACGAGTCCGTGTCCAGGTGGCCTTCCACTCCACGAGCGCCGTGCGCCCTCGATCGGTGATCGAGTAGTACTTGCGTGGCGGTCCTGAAACGCTGGGCTCGACCCGGCTGGTCAGCAGCTCGCTGCTCTCCATAGACCTGAGTACCGGGTAGAGCGTGCCTTGCTTCACGGGCGTCTCAGCTGCGAGCGCCCCCCCAATCCGCTTCGCGATCTCGTATCCGTAGAGCGGTTCGGGTGAGCGGTCGAGGATAGCCAGCAAGACGAGTGAAACCGTCCCGCCGTTCAGCTCCTTTTGGAACTTGCGAACGACCGCTTCGTCCTGTCCGTCCACGACTCACCTCCCATTCCAATAGTAGTTGGCTGTTGTCAGTAGTGCGAACTTCGTACTAGTTCTACCCCATAGTAGTACGAACTTCACACTAGTCAAGAGGGAATCTCAGAATTTCTTGGTTAGGAGCGAGGAGCGGAAGCCGAACGAATCCTCAACGCGAGATGCGCGGCAGATGTGCGAGGGCCTCTCTGGTGGCGGTATCGAGTCCAACTTGGGCCGCGGACATCAGGGTGTCAGCCTTGACCCGTTCCTGAGCGGCCCTGTCGGACTGCTCGTTGGCATCGAACGCCTCAGCTCGCCCGCTGAGTGCTGCGGCGAGTAGCGCAGCACGTCCGTAATCAAGCTCGCCGCCTGCGGTGAGCATCGCAAGAAGACCCTCTGCGGGCAGTGAGTCTGCCAGATCGGGGCTTATGCCTATCTCGTCGAGCATCTGCTCGACCATCTCAAGCGATTCATCAGCCTTGCCGACGTGGATGGCGGCCAACATGCGTCGCAGCAGCGCGCCCATCATCTCGATCTGACGAAGTATGTAGTCCTGTTGGTACATGAGTCGAGTATGGCGTGCCGATGGGCGCGAGGCGAGGATATGGCCATGAGTACCGGGTTGGCGCGGCGCGCGATCATGCTCCTGGGGTGCCGCGCCGGGCCGACAAGAGTGCGGCTCGCGCCTCGAAGCCATAGGGTAGAATGCCCACATGGTCCCCCGCACGCAGACTGACCGCGTACCGAGGACACCGGCAACACGCGCGAGCGCCTGGGGGCGTGCGCGGGCAAGGGAGGCTCCCGTGAAGAGGCTCGGTCCCGTCTGGCTAGTCCTTATCGGCCTTGGCCTGTTCGGCTGTGTCATCGCTTCCACGCTGATCGGCGCCTACAACGAGATGGTGCAATCGGATCAGCAGGTCAAGAACCAGTGGGCGCAGGTGGAAAACCAGCTCAAGCGGCGCGCGGATCTTATCCCGAACCTCGTAGAGACTGTGAAGGGTTTCGCCGCCCAAGAAAAGGGCATCATCAGCGAGATCACCGACGCTCGCGCGGCGCTTTCGGGAGCCGGAACTCCCGGCGAGGCGGCACAAGCCAACGACGCTCTCTCCGGTGCCTTGGGACGGCTGCTCGTGGTCGTTGAGAACTACCCGGACCTCAAATCAGACAAGACGTTCATCCAACTCATGGATGAACTCACCGGCACAGAGAACCGCATCGCCGTGGCCCGCAAGGACTACAACGAGGAAGTCACGGTGTACAACGTCATGGTCCGCAAGTTCCCGCGCAACTTCATAGCCGGGATGTTCGGTTTCGAGCAAGCCGAGTACTTCGAGGTCAGCGAGTCGGACAAGCAGACGCCGACCGTTGACTTCAACTCCTCCGGTAGCGGCAACTGATCGTGCAAGCCCTGGCGACGAGCGCTTCACATGGGGCACGGACACGAATGAGGCTCGCGATGCGGGTCCTCGGCAGGTTTCTTGTTGGGCCGATGCTTGCT
>JAHIQC010000349.1 GCA_018902765.1 Actinomycetota bacterium
CAGACGCTACTGGATGACAGTCATATAGAAGACGGTATGGTAGTCGCTGAACGTGAATCCATGCATGCCACGATACCGAATCGAGTCCGCATCACGTAAGTAGTGAGTCACGTCGAGCGTCTCCGCCTCAGGCAGTCTCCAGGACCCGATCTCGATGCGCTGCTCGCGGTGCGGCGGTGGATACTCGATCCAGCCAATCAATGAACTGAGGAACCGCCCGGGATCCGAGGCTGCATACGGATCCCGAAGCCGCATGTAGATGTTCGCGTTGCCCGGGATCATGTAGCGAGAGAAGACTTGGACGCCCTCCCCATTGTCACTTACTCCCGAGATGAAGAAGTTGATCTTCGAAACGCAGATCTTGCCACGAGTGTAGGAGCGCTCCCCATTCTTGAGCAGGGTCAGACGCCACTCGTAGCTCGCCGAGGGCATTCTTCTCCTGCGGTAGTCAGTGCCGTCCCACGCAGGGAACGTGACCTCCTCGCCGGCGACCGAGATCGGACCGTCGTATACGTTCTTGACGATGCCGTCGGCACTGAAGATGTCGAGTACGGCCCAGGTGCCGGGCTTGTCGATCGTGCACTTGAACTCCGTTGTCAGGAGCGACTTGAGCTCATAAGCCACGGGATTCGTGAAGTGGGCGCTCGTCGCCTGCGGTGGCGTGGCAATCGCTGTCGAGGGTGTCCACAGCGACGATGCCGCCATGAGCGCGATCAGAAGGATGCAGAGCTGGAACTTCCGCATGTCTCTTCATTTCCGTTCTGCCGAACGTGTTTGAGTTGAGCCGCGAGCGAAGCAAGTCGGCTCGAACTCATTGTTGGAAAGCCCCGGCGATCTCAGTCCGACCTCGCTGCAACTGCGGCCAGCAGTTCAAGCGGCTGGAACACCGGGATCGTTGCTTTCGCGAAGCCCATTGCGTCGCGCGTAACGATCGCTCCGCAGCCGGCCGAATGTGCCGCCTCGTGGACGACCGCATCCTCATAGTCCGTGAAGCCGTTCGTATCGAGTGCTCGCTGCAGCACGTCGCGGTCCACTGCGGCGACCTCGAAGACACCGAGCAGCGTGCGGAGATGCTCGTGGACAGCCCTCTGTCCCAGAGCCTTGGCGCCGACGTAGTACAGCGTGGTCGCGGCCGTCGCGCAGATACAGCCCTCGATCCGACGGTTGTCGACCAGCGCCACCAGCTTCTCAGCGACCCCGACGTGAGGCTCCCGCTCGAGTAGGACGTCGAGCAGTATGTTGGCGTCGAAGAGTACTCTCACCGGTACTTCTCCTCTAGGTAGCCGCGGTAGTCTTCCTCAGTGGCTGTCGAGCCCTTGAAGGCTCCCCTCAGGGACCGGACGCGCGGCGAAATCTCCGTACCGGGGATGTTCTCATCCGCATCCATCGCCGAGAAGAAGTCCGCGACAAGCTGCGAGACCGACTTGCCGGAACGGTCCGAATATCGTTTGGCCTTGTTGATGAGCTGGTCATCCAGCCTCAGCGTGAGTTTGGTGTTCACTGGGACGCCTCCAAGACGTACTGACGATATCCAAAGTATACGTCACCCCGCTGGATGAGGCAACGGTTGGGGCGGCTTCTCTTGGGTCTTTCCAACGTGTTTGGGCATGGGCAGACGCCCAGCGCCTGCATGTTGATTCTACCTTGTGGCGTTCTGCTGTTGCGCGGGTTCGACAGGCCCTTCCGTGAGCGCCCTTCCCGAATACGGAGTGAGCGTATGTGATCCGCATGTCATTAGGGTGCACGAGTGGATCCTCATGCGCAGTGTGACTCCACTCACAACGGTGACCGTACAACCACATCACAGACCGTTCATCTCGCCATGTCCTCAAGTAGGGCTACCGAACGGTCGAGGGGTGAGGTGAACGGTCACACAATACGAATTGTCCGGAGATGAGAGACATGCGCAGGCTAGTCAAGACGTTGATTCTACTGGCACTTGCAGGATACGTGGTCACCACAGGACTCCCACTCGTGCAGGCGCACGGGCTTGTGCAGATGGGCAACATCAGCGATGTCGCAAACGATGTCGCTTCAGGGTCGGCAGACGGAACATCGGTCGGGGCACTCCTGGGAGCTCTCCGCAGCGTGGACCTGACTGACCAGGGTGCCACCGTGAAGACAGTCGACGGTCGAGATTTCACCGTGAACATGGACCTGGGTCAGATGAGCAAAACGATCTCACAGCCATCGGGCAATGGCACGAACGACATCATGAAGTACGGGGCGATAGGTGTGCTGCTATCTCGCTTGCTTGGCCTCGCGAGAGGACTGCGCGCTTTGCTCGCACGCGTGCTACGCATCGCCGCGTAGCACTTCGTCCAAGGCCAAGCCCGACGCGATCCTGGGATTGCATGATCGAAGGTGCGCGGCGACGCCCTAAGCCGATACCTGCTGCCCTGTCGAACGTCTTTGGGCGTGACCCGCGCCCGATGAATTACATGGTAGCCGATGACTTGCGAGTCGGGTCGACGCCCGGGTTATACAGCCGGATTGGACCTTCCACAGCAATCTGATCGATTGCTTGTGGCTCCCGGCTTGAGAGAACTCCGAACTCACTAGCGCCCCACATTAGATCGATTGCGACGAATCGTGCTTGCGATGATTTCTCAGCCAAGTGCGACGCGAGAATCATAGGCGACGCCGTTGTAGGTCGTCTGGATAACGTGATTGCGCTTAACTCGCGCGCTTGCGCTTCCATTATGCGACATCATGCGCGCGTCGAGAAGCGCGGGTTAGGCGCAAGTCCAGCTGGCTAGAGCATCAACCTCGAAGCAAGAGCACGAGCATGAGGACCGTAAACACAGCACCCATGACGATACCGAAGATAGCGCGTCCCATACCGTGACGTTCAGGATGTTTCTGAATGTCGACAATCGCAACGATTCCAATAATCACCGCCAGTGGCGCAGGCAGCATTGTCACAGAAACCAGACCCAGGTAGCCTGCGGCGATTGCCCACCAGGAACGGCCAACCGGAAGCAGCATGCGAGCAATAGGGTCTTGACCAAGACTCGCGGGGCTTGGCGGCACCGGTACCGGTACCGGTTGCGACAACGCAGGCCGACCGCATTGCGGACACGCGACAGCGATTTCAGATACTGCGTTCCCGCAGTCCGGACACGTGACAAGTCCCATGGCACCCCCAATGTTCTCTCTGTGCTCCGGGCCCCCCAACCAGCGCCGGATGCAGCTTTGCGCCTAACGTGTTTCCGCTTAACTCGACGCGCTTGCGCTCTCATTATGCGACATCATGCGCGCGTCGAGTAAGGAAGCCGGGGTTAGCCGGCGGTCGTCGATGCGATATCGGGTCCGTCGACGTTCAGCAGGATCTCAAGCCGGTCCACGAAACAGCGCTTCCAGTACGGGAGGCCGAACGTGCGCACCGCCCATGCATACAGCGGACGCAGGCGTCGGTGCTTGACTGTCACGAAGTACGTGTACTTGATACGCGTGCCGTCAGGATCGTCGAGCAGGAGCAGCTCCTCGTCTCCTGTCGTGTTGAACGTGAGGTTGTGCGTGGAACACCGATAGCCCCTGCCTGGGAGCAGCTCCGCAGTCATCGACACCTTGACGGGCGGGAAGAGACGACCGAACGAGGCGGCGTCAGCCTCGATGGTCAACACGTCGCCATCACGATCGAGGATCCGGATGGCTCGCGCGACCTTGGGGAAGTGCTCAGGCATGTGTTCGAAGTCCGACACGATCGCATAGACCGAGTCCCTGTCGGAGCGAATCAGCCAGTCACCCACTACCGCGACTTTGTCCGAACTCACCATCTGGCTCCCTTTGAACGCCGCAACACGTCCGGCTAACGTGTTTGCGCGTAACTCGCGCGCTTGCGCTTCCATTATGCGACATCATGCGCGCGTCGGTGTGTTGCTCCTATGTCAACTCTACACCGCGACGGCGACGATACCTCCCGTGAAGTCCGCTCGGACCACCGTCGCGGCTCGGGCGTGCTCGTCCCTGAGCATCGTCTTGTAGAGCGTTCGTGAGATATGGCGCTTGAGACACCTGAGCGCCTCTCGCTTGCTCATCCCC
>JAHIQC010000350.1 GCA_018902765.1 Actinomycetota bacterium
AAGCTGATCAGGCGACGCATCGTGCGGGCAAGGGCGAGCTGACACAGTGCTGATGGAGCGCTAAGGGGCAGGGTCCCCTACCTCTTCTTCGGGTCTGGGTCTTGAAGTAGTGCCGACGCATCGTCGCCGATCTCATTGGGCCCAGGAGTGGGACGGCACCGACACGTCCGTGTCGGTGCCGTCCAGGGTGTGTCACGAGCGCCGTGCCTAGCTGGCGTGCGCGTACTTCTTCGCGAGCGCGGCGTACCGGGGCTCGCGTTCCTTCCAGATCGCGTAGAGCGGGGCCGAGACGCCGATCGAGGAGTACGCGCCGACCAAGAGCCCGATCGTGAGGGCGAGTGAGAAGTCCCTGAGTGTCGGGCCGCCGAAGATCAGCATCACGACGACGGGGAGCAGGCCCGTGACGGTGGTGTTGAGCGAGCGGATGAGGACTTCGTTGATGGAGTCGTTGGCCATGGCCATGAACGATTGCTTCGCAAGGCCTTGTGAGTTCTCGTTGATGCGGTGGAACACCACGATTGTGTCGTAGAGTGAGTAGCCTACGACCGTGAGCAGTGCGGCGACGGTGTTAGGTGTGATCTCCAGACCTGACAGCGAGTAGATGCCCAGTGTTATCAGGAGGTCGTGGAAGACACTCGCTAGGGCTGTGATTGACATCTTGTATTCGAACCTCAGCGACACATAGAGGATGATCGCGAGCAGCGATAGACCGAACGCCACAAGCGCGCTGTTCGTGACGTTCCTGCCCCAACCGGGACCGATGGTCGTCACTTGGAACTCCTCGGCCTGCAGTCCCGTCTCCAAAGCGACCTTCTCGACTTCGGCGTCAGCGACGGCTGGATCTGTCACGTCGGTGCGGACGATATAGCCGGCCACTCCGTCATTCACACTGGACTGCACGGCCGGATTGCCCGCGCCGGCTGAGATGAACGCCTCGCTGATCTCGGTCTCACCCACGCCCTTGGCATCGGCGACGGTGATGACGGTCCCGCCCTGGAACTCGACGCCGAACTGCAGACCCCGGATCGCGAGCGAACCGATTGAGATCACGAGCAGAATCGTCGAGATTGCGAACATGATGCGGCGGTTACCCATGAAGTCGATGTTGAACCTAGTGACACCTCCCTTCTTGGGAGCAGGACTGCCGATGGCAATCGACTCCTTCGGGACGCCCCACAGCGCAGGCGCCTTCGGAATCGCGCTCTCGGCTAAGAGCATGATCATCGGACGCTTGTAGAGCATCATCATCAGGATGTCGCACGCGATGCCGAGCATCAGCGTCAGCGCGAAGCCCTTGACCGGGCCAATCGCCACGACGAAGAGCACGACCGCCGAGACGAACGTGACGAGGTCGGCGTCGATCGACGTTCCGATTGCATGGCGCGTGCCCGACTGGGCGGCTGAGCGGAACGTCTTGCCCAGCCGGATCTCCTCCTGGAACCGCTCATTGATGAGAATCGAGCTGTCCGCCGCGACACCGATTGTGAGAACCACACCTGCGATTCCCGGCAGCGTGAGCGCGAAGAGTCCGAACTGGGACAGTACTGCCAGGATGCCGAGCAGGATCGAGCCGAACACGATCATCGCGGTCACGGAGACGACCCCGAGACCGCGATAGAAGGCGATGAGATAGATTGCGACGATGATCAGGCCCCCGAGCACCGCGATCAGACCCTGCTGAAGAGACTCCTGACCCAGGGTCGGGCCGACCGTGCGCGTGTCCTGCGGAACCAGCTTGACGGGCAGCGCACCGGTCTGGAGGACGGTCGCGAGCGCCTTGGCCTCATCGGGTGTGAACGTCCCGCTGATGGCGGTCTGGCCCCCGAGAATCGGCTCGTTGACCACGGGAGCCGACTTGACCACGCCGTCTAGGACGATAGCGATCTGCTTGCCGACGTTCGCGGTCGTGTAATCGCCCCACGTCCTGGCCCCGTCGGCGTTCATCGTGACGTTGACCTCGATCTTGCCGGTTGTCGGGTCTTGGGCCACAGAAGCGCTCTTGACCACGGCACCGGTCATGAACGACTTGTAGGTGCCCTCCTTGAGCTTGAGCCCATCGGATGAATCAGCGCCTGCGAGTGCCGCCAGCGTGGCCGTGTCGGTAATCGACGCCGCATCGACGAACTCGAGGAGACCGGTCGAGTTGATGATGCTGAGAGCCTGCTCGCGGTTCTGCAGTCCGGG
>JAHIQC010000351.1 GCA_018902765.1 Actinomycetota bacterium
CCCCGAATCCCGCAAGCACAACCACAAGAGCCAAACCAAGAGGGTGTTCGGACGCAAAGGTGAGCAACGATCCGGTCACGCTGGTCGTGCGCTTGGGACCTGATGCGCTGCGGCTCTTGCCCACGTGTCTCCCCCCGGTGACGGAACTGTCATACACATGCTAGCGGATTCCGCCTCCGACATCGCCTGCCACACCTCGGGCTCGATCGCGCCGGGACTTGTCGTCGCCGCATCGAAGAACGACTCCCGCTGCGCGAACTCGACGTGCGGACGGGCGAGGAGTGATCAGCGAGCCCAGAGTAGCTTGAGGCCGTGCTCCTGCAGAGGGATGAAATCGCTGTCGCCACTCAGCAGCGGCGCATCGAGTGCCAGCGCAAGCCCTGCAGCAAAGCAGTCCCCGAGTCCCAGGCCGTACTGGGCCCTGAGAGCTGCCGCGTAGCCGGCCACCTCGACATCGGCGTTCACGATGCCGAGCGGCAGAGAGCGGACCAAGCCAGCGAGTCGCGCCGCCTCATGAGCGCCCGATCGGCGGCGCACGTAGCAGAGGACCTCGCACCAGTTCACAGCCGAGATTACCGCACTTCCGGGTGCGCGTTTCGCAAGCTCCTGCTTGACCATCTTGGCCGAGGGCTCCTTAGCCAACAGGGAAATCACGGGCTGAGCGTCAAGCACGAGCTCACCCACCATTGCGATAACCTGCTTCCTCTTCGTCGCGTTCTCGGCGACGTTCTGCCAAGAAGTCCTCGGAGGAGAAGCCTGGCCTGCCCTTGAACATCCCACACAGTTCACTGAGCGGATCATCACTCACCGGCACAAGGTAGATAGCCCCTGCCATATCCACGATGGCCAGCTTCGATCCCGCCTGGATGTCGTACTTTCGGCGCAAGTCCACGGGTAGCACAATCTGCCCTTTCGATGAAACGGTCACAATCATGCTCAGCCACCTGCCAGATCCACAGTGTACGTCTTACTTCTATACCCAATCGTAAGACGTCACCTGGCCTCGCGGCAAGTTAATAGCCCGATCATGCCGCGCTCACCTTGCCTGGCCCTTACCAAGAACCAACCAGCGCCCTCGGGTCCGTCAGTACCTGGTTAAGCTCCCGGCAAGGCCCGCGCGCTAGGCTCCTGCGCATGGACCCACCAACCACCAGTGCGCCTGCGCCTGCGACCACCGTCGCCGAGGCTTGGGCGACGTGGCTCGCGTACCGCTGCTGCGGTGCGCGGCCGCTGCGTGCCTCCACGCTCTCGGACTACCGCTGCGTGTGGCGCTGCCACCTCGCGCCCCAGCTTGCCGACACGCCGCTTCACGCCCTTGACGGCGCCGCCATCGCGCGTGCGGTCGTGGCCATCTCCTCGGCAGGGGTGAGTTCGAGGCGACTGGCCAAGGTGCTCATCCCGCTTCGGGCGTGTCTGCGCTGGCACTACCGCATGGGGAGCTTTGATCGCGACCCCGCTCCGTGGTTCGACGCGTCTCCCCCGCCTGCCGAGGAGCGCAACATCCTGTCCATCGCCCAGGTCGAGCAGCTCATCGCCGCTTTCCCTGAGTTCTACCGGCCGATGATCACGTTCGCAGCCTACACCGGCGTGCGCCTGGGCGAGCTGCGCGCGCTCACGTGGGACGGCATCGATCTGGAGGCGCGCACGGCACTTGTGAGCAAGTCGATGTTCTTAAACGAGCTGCAGCCCTCGACCAAGACCGGCTTCACTCGAACCGTGCCGATCCCGTCGCACGTCGTCGAGGTGCTCATGGGGTGGCGCGATGCGTGCCCCTCGTCGCCCGAAGGCTGGCTGTTCCCGAAGCCCAACGGGCGCGTGCTCGACGGTAACTCCTTTCGCAAGGACACCTGGCGTCCGGCGGTGGCGCGAGCAGGGCTCTCGCCCAAACTGCGCATCCACGACCTGCGGCACACGAGTGCGTCGCTCTACCTGCAGCACGGCGCGACGGTGCGCGAGGTCATGGAGATCCACGGCTGGCGACAGATGGAGACGGCACTTCGCTACCTGCACACGTGCGAGTCGCTGAACGTGGCGGCAGACCGGCTCTCGGTAGCGAGATCGGCAGTGAACGCACCAAGACCAGCCGAGGAGAATGCGCAGAGCGCCGAACGGTTGCCTGCGGCGCTCCACAATCATATAATCTGATTATCAGATTGGAGCGAATCGTATGAGTGAGACCCTGAGCGTCACCGAGGTTGTCCGCAACTTCGCAGAGTACGTGAACCGTGTCGCCTACCGCCGCGAGTCATTTGTGCTTGTTCGTGGCAACAAGGCTGTCGCGGAGATCAGGCCGCTGCCGAGCGGCAGACTGGTGGGCGAGCTACCCGGACTCGTGTCATCACTTCCTCGCCTCGATGACGCTGACCAGTTCGCTGCCGATCTCGACGCCGCCCGCGATGAGCTTCGACGCCTCGAGGTGCCGGATCCATGGCAGTCCTGATCGACGCCAGCATACTGATCGAAGCCGAGCGAGGTCGTCTCGATCTGGCGCCCCATGTCGCGCGACGAGCCGATGAAGAGTCGTTCCTGTCTGTGATCACGGCAAGCGAGCTTCTGCATGGCGTGTACCGCGCCGCACGTCCGGACCAGCGCGCCAAGCGCTCGGCGTTCGTCGAGGGAGTCCTGGAGCGGTTTCCCGTGCTCGACTTAGATCTGGCCACCGCGCGCGCACATGCGAGAGTCTGGGCTGAACTCTCCGCCGCAGGCACCTCGATCGGCCCCCATGACCTCTGGCTCGCAGCTGTCTGCGTGGCGCACGGTCTGACCATGGTCACCGCCAACGTGCGGGAGTTCGAACGGGTCCCCGGACTTGAGGTCGAGACCTGGGTCAACGCCTGATGCCGACAATGCCTCTTCGCGGGTATACTCCTTTATAGCACTACCGTTCGGCACTACCAGAAAGGCGCATCATGGCCAAAGTCAACGTATCGCTCCCCGACGACCTGCTCGAACAGGTCGATTCTCTAGCCGAGGAGCTCGATCGCTCCCGCAGCGGACTCGTCCAGGAGGCGACCGCGCACTATGTCGTGCATCTGCAGGAGAAGATCGCTGCCGAGGAGAGGCGCGAGAGCATCCTGCAGGCGATGGCGGGCATGCGCGAAATAGCCAAACATCTGCCTCCCGGCATGGACGGTACCGAGATCATCCGACGCGACCGCGATAACGACTACAAGCCTTGGAGCATCGATGAATGATGGCGGCCCGCGACTCGTGATCGATACCTCGGTCTCATTCAAGTGGTACATGCAGGACGGTGAACAAGGGGTTGCACCCGCCTGGGAACTTCTCGAGCGACACCGATCGGGGGGGGTTCCTCTGGCAGCACCGGAGC
>JAHIQC010000352.1 GCA_018902765.1 Actinomycetota bacterium
CATCGTCGAACCGCTGGTGCCACTGGCTGTCCACGAACTTCATAAGCTCAGACCATGCGGCGGCTTCGGCGTCGTGGACCGTAATCGCCTCAACGCCCTGATAGACAATGAAGAGGACCGTCACCAGCATAGCTCTATCCGCCTGGAGGTCGGTGATCCCGGCGCAACATCCGCTTCACCTAGCCTCATTCACGTTGTGCAACGCAATATGTAGTTCTCCGACCCTTGATTTATCGGCGATTATGCGATGGAATGTTGCCGTTTGGCGGCAAGAAAAATCATACCGGCTGATGCTTTTGCCTTTACGTCGACAATTAAGGCCTTGCTCACCATGATCGGGTAGAGGAGGGCAGGGCAGGGACGTCAGGCGGGGCCGACACACGCCGGGTGCAAATCTGGCGAGTCGTCGCAAAGGTGATGGCATGATCATGGCGCATCTGACACAGGTCGAGATCGCGAACTGGATCGCTCTTTACGTCGCCGCAGGCCTGTGTTGCGGCATCGCGGTCATTTTGTCGGTCGCAACCACATTTATCGAAATCTACCGCGAGCGCGCGTGGACAAATATCGATTCTTTCGGCTCCGCTGCTCTCTTCCTGCCAAAGACCTGGTGGCGCTGGCAGAAGCTCTATTTCATATCGACGCCCGTCACCCTCGGCATCGTGGGCGCTTTCGCCGCCTCGATGTCATGGGGCTGACGGCCACCGCAGCGCTGTAGAGGATTAAGCGTTGAGCGCGCCAGTCAGAATGGCGCGGACATGGCCCTCGTGGAGATGTGCCGGCGTGATGCTGACCACCGGGGCGATCTGCGCCATTCGTGGATGCGTGACGGCCTTCGATGCCTTATAATCCTCATCCTCGAAGCCCATTGCTTCCACGACGAGCTGCCGGATCTCGCCCGTGGAGCGTGAGCGAGCCTCGAGGACGAAATCCGGCCTGCAGGCGCCGATCGGCGTCAGCTTGTCAAAGACGGGCTTCTCGATCGCGATGTCGATCCCGTCCCGATCGAAATAGTGCCGTGCCGCCAGCAGCTCGCGCAAAACGGTCCGCTCAAACTCTGAATCGACGGGAATGAAGCGCCTGCCCGAATAGATCGGCTGGGCATAGGCTCGCAAAGGCGCGTAGCCGTGCGCTTCGGGATATTCGCCGGCCACGACGATGACAAGATAGGGGCCCTTGATCGGATTTCCCCGCACAGACGGGGATTGAACCCGATTGGCGATCACGACGGGCTCGCACCCTTGAACGATGACTTGCGCTCCTTTGAACGCGGGCGAGAAGAGGGTAAGGAACGCTTGGGGCGCATGGCCTCGCGGCCAGTTTCGAGACAGCTCGCGAAGTCCGGCATAAACGCGGTTGCTGTGAAGCGCCTTGGCGTGGGTCCACAGCGCTCGACCGAGCTCGATGCCAGGCGCGATCTCGATCTTACCCGCGGCCGCGGTGAGCGCCTTGAACTCGTCGCTGATGGAATGGTCGACCAGATCATGCGACAACGGCGCGCAGAGGTTGAGGCCCGCCACGTCGAGAAGTCGCCATAGCAGCCGCGCAAGGCGGGGCACCGAAGCATGTCGGGTCCGATCGTCGCTTGTGTCTTCCTCCGGTCGCTGGGCCAGCTTCTCGGGAGCGGGCCGCAAAACCTCGAAATAGCCTGTGGGAGGATCCGCCGGTGTCTGATGAGTACGGATCTCGGTGATGCGGTTCGTCACCTGATCGCGGAAGAACGGGCAATCGGGTTGGTGTTCGGGGCGCTTCGAGCTGGTGAGGCGGCGCAGATAATAGGTCTCCGCCTCGGAGAGAAAGGCAGGGGTCAGGATGGGTGGCGCCGTGTCGTCGTCCCGGCAGTCACATGCGATCCACTTACCGCCAATCCGGGCTTGCTGGACCAACATGATGCCCGCTTCCTCATCCCCTCGGGAGCCCTCGCCGGCGTACCATCGGACCAGAGCCGACCTGACAGGGTCGGGGAGGGGGATTCGGCGCGCACTGCGCCCGTCGCCATGGCGATCGATCAACCACATGAACGACCCTTTCGGAGGAGGAATAGGGGATTCTCACTCAGGTCGGCGGGATTGACAATCCCGTTCTGTCGATCCCCACTTTCGAAATGGCGGTTTCGGGAGGCCGAAAATGAGGTCTTATCTTCTTTGCGGTGTAGCAATCCTGATGGGCAGCGCGTCGATGCTGCAGGCGGCGCCTCAGGATAGAAAAGCCGTTCGCTCCGTGCAGTTGATCTCGATGACGGGCGCCACGCCAGCACCAGCGTCGGCCGAATCGCCGGGGCCGGACGCAGGACGAGGGGTGGAAACCAAACCGTCGGTCGACATTGGGGTGGTGCTGGGGGAATTTCGGGTGCATGATCTCAGCCGGCGATGGGTCGAATTTCAGATGGCCAACAGCTTCACCCCTCGGACTCCTTCAGCGGCGCAGGCAGCCGCCGACGACGATGATCCGTTCGCGCATGTCGGGGTAGCCCAGCTCGGCGCAGCGCCCGTCGCAGGCTATACGATCCCTTCGGTATCTTCGATGCCGATTCCGGCATGGATGAGGGGCGGGCCGGTGTTTGCGGCCGCAGTTAACCGCTATGTGCCTGGCTGCATCGCCGCCGGCTATCGACCTAGCGGCTTCCTCACGGCCGACACCGAATATCGTCGGCAGAACTACTATTCGATGATGAGCAACATCGCCTGCCAGTACGGCATCCCGGTCGGCCTGTTCGATGCGATGATCATCCGTGAGAGCCGCTATCAATCTGGCGTCTATTCCCCGAAGAACGCCTTCGGCTTGACCCAGCTCATGCCGGACACGGCAGTGGGCCTGGGTGTAAATCGCTACAATGTCGCGGATAACCTGCGAGGCGGAGCCAAATATCTGCGCGAGCAGCTTGATCGGTTCGGTCAATACCACTTGGCGCTCGCGGCCTACAACGCGGGACCGGGCAGGGTGCGCAACGGCCTCGTACCGCGGATTGCCGAGACCCAAGCCTATGTCGACGATATTCTCCTGAACTGGTCTCGATTGAGCGGGCTCTCGAGAGTTGGCACGGTTCAGACACCGTCATCGCCTGCGCCGTCGGTCCAGCGCGCTCGCTTCGGGCGTTCGGCCACCGTGTCGACCTTTTGAGGTGTCGGTTTCTTGACGGCGTTCCAGCGAATAATGGATTGTTGTTCGTGTCATTAGGGAAAACGCGACAAAAAAAAGCCCGTCGGGGCTTGGTCGCTATATTGCGAGGTTGGCTATTTCTGAAAGATTGGCTCTGCGAACGAGAACGGAACTGACTTCCTTGACCAGCCTTTGGACCACCGCTGCTTGCAGTGGCCCGGCCCATTCTCGTCGGACTTCGGAGCCATCCATCCCTTCAATTTCTTCGAGGGCTGCGACCAGCATTGAAGGCAGACCTCTGAACATTTCGCTGAGCATTGCAATCAGGGTCGCGTAGCGCGCGTCGTGCAGGAGCTCCTGGTCGCGAAAAGCCTCTACGCGAATGATGGCTTGGATAATGTTTATGTCCAACGCGTGCAGGACCGTCTGGAATTCGACCAGCGTCATGGCGGCGCGCTTGGCTGGATCGTGATGCAGAATAAGGGCGAGGCGGGTCTTGCTGATGCCCGTCTTCAAGGCAAGCTTGCGTTGACCTGTGTCCTTCTCGGCCATCGCCTGAAGGATCATTGGAATGTAATCCCGCTGCGCATCGTCAACCGCTAATGCGGTCGCCGCTGTTGCCTCTATCCTGGCAAGGGATGACATTGCCTGGCCCCCTGTATTCCGCTCGGACTCGAAGAGGAGAACATACCAGCACAGCCATTGCAACCCCGTCCAGAGCCGAACATTGCCCCACGATGAAGCGGTAACTACTTGAGACGAACGACATTTTCGTCTTGCGACTCGTTCGCATTCGCCTCGGCGCATTTTCCTTTCGGCTCGTCGAGGCCGAGCCGTTCAAGTACTCGCGTCGCCTTCTGTTCGACGACGTAATCGAAAAGCAGTATCGACAGCGCATCGCCGACCGTTAGATTCGATCCAATCTGGCTCCCAAGTCGCTTCTTTGCTTCGACAAGTGAATCGGCGCTGGAGCGCGAGATACTGAGGTAAATCCGGATATCGCCTTTCGTCGGTATCGTGACGAGGTGATCGCGTATTATCTCGGGATCATGCTCCTCCATTTTGCAACTGAAGGCGGCTCGAGAGTTAACCAGGCTGGCAAGTGTCTGATATCGCTTGGTCTCATTGGAGCGAAGGCGCAGACTCTCGGTGGTCAGGTGAAAAAGGTGCTCTGAAATATCGAGAGCATAGCCGCGAGAGTCCCCACTCATTCCTGCACGTCCCTCACCCTGTTATAGGTTTACCCTCGGCGAACGGCCGACCCGCAGAGCTTAGTTGAATTCTAGACGCCTGAAACCACCTCGATTCCAGAGCGCGAATCTACTCGCATCCATACCGTATCGCAATTGACCGAAAGGCCGCCCCGATATGTGGGGCAGGGTGCCCTGACGCACGGGGCGAGGTGCCCCGGGATTAGGGGCAGTGCGCCCTGCCCGACGGGGCAGGGCGCCCCGGAAACCGGGGCAGAAGGTCCTTGCGCGGTGAAAATTTTCACCTTTCCCCGCACGTTCCGGAACCTCGCGTTGCAGCCGGGCTCCCCCCGGGGTCACCTTTCGAATGGGCGCGGATCCGTCGCGTCTCCATTGAAGGGAAAACCCATCATGCAGTCTGTCCTGAAACACAGCGGACGCGCGGAGTTGGCAATCCTCGCCCTCGCCGCACTCGCGCTCGCGCTCCTCCTGTTCGCCGGACCGGCATTCGCCGGCGCCGACACCACGTTCGACACGGCCCTGACGAAGTTCACCGACTTCCTTGAGGGTTCGGGCGGCAAGATCATCACTGTCCTGTCGCTCGCGGGCGGCATCGTCGCGCTGGCCTCGGGCCGCTTCTCCATGGGCCAGATCGCGATCCCGGTCGGCGTCGGCGTCGGCGCCGGCACTGGTATTCCGATCGTCACCTCCACGGTGACAGCCACGATCTGACAGGGCCAATGGCCGGGCGAAGTAGCAGCTTCGACCGGGCTTTGGGGAGGGTGGTGCAATGGCCGCAGACAAGTACGTCATACCGTCTCATCTGGACGATCCCGAGCTGATCGGGCTGTGGACGCTGGATGAATTCCTCGCAATGGTGATCCCATTCATCTGGGGAATCCTGTCTCAGCATATTCTCATTGGCATGTTGCTCGCGGGCGCAGGCTGGTGGGGTCTCAAAAAGGCTAAGGCAGGTCGGGCGGCGTCGTGGCTGCTTCACATGGCTTATTGGCACCTTCCTGCCGGCTTCACCGGCATGAAGGCGACACCACCCTCTTATCTTCGCTTGATGGCAGGGTGACATGGAAATCACATATCAGCACGCGCAAAACCAGCGCATCCTCAAACAGCGAAATCTTCTTGTGGTGGTCGCGGCGGCGCTCGCAAGTCTGACGGCCGTGCTGTTCTTTGTCACCGTCACGCGGGATCGTGAAATCGTCCTGCAGCCGGTCCTTCGTTCCCCGCTCACGGTGAGCAGCGCAGGCGTTTCCCGCGAATATCTCGAGCTGATTACGCGCGACACCGCGGTACTCACGCTCGATCGGAGCCCCCAGAACCTCGAATATTGGATGAAGTCGGTTCTCGACATCACCGCCCCTGGTGCCCAGGGCAAG
>JAHIQC010000353.1 GCA_018902765.1 Actinomycetota bacterium
TGCAAAAGATCGGCATGATGCTTTTCCCGGATCCAGTATCGGGCGACAACTTCTGGGCAGAGAGCGCGAGGACGGCATTCCTGGGTGTCGGCGCCTATGTTGCGGCAACGGTCGATGATGGCGAGGACGCCCTGCCGTTCACGATGGGCGAGATCTACCGCCAGTTCGCAGCCGGTGACGCCGCCGTGCGGTTCCCGAAAATCATCCGCAAGCGAGACAAGGAAGGCAAGCCGCTCTCGGGCGGCTGCGTCTCCGCCCTCAAGGACTTCACGACAGCCTCGCCCAACACCTTCACTTCGATCCGCCAGTCGGTGACGGCCAAGATCAACGCCTGGCTGAACCCCTATGTCGATGCAGCGACGTCCGAGAGCGACTTCGATCTGAGCGAATTCCGCAACAAGCGAATCTCGCTCTATCTCGGCGTCTCGCCCGATGATCTGGAGCGGGTCGCGCCGATCTATGGCCTGCTTTTCCAGCAGCTCATCGACCGCAACGTCCGCGAGCTGCCCAAGGGGGATCGCCATCAGGTCAAGGTTCTCGTGGCGCTGGACGAGTTCGCGAGCCTCGGCAAATGCTCGGTCTTGGCCCAGGCGTTCAGCTACGTGGCTGGCTATGGCTTGCGCCTGCTTCCCGCGTTCCAGTCGATCGAGCAGATCCAGGGTGTTTACGGTGACAAGGTGGCGGCCGACATTGAACGCAACTGCGCAGTAAGGCTGGTGCTGCGTCCAGCCGGTCTCTCCGATGCGAAGAAGATTTCGGAACAGCTGGGCACGTACACGTTTCGGGCGCGGTCGCGATCGATGGGAACGTGGGGCGGGGGAGGGGGCTCCACTTCCGAGTCCGACCAGCGGCGACCGCTTATGCTTCCCCAAGAAGTAGAGATGCTTCCGGAGAACGATTTGATCGTCTTCCGCCGTGGAATGTACGCGACCTACGGCAAGAAGGTTCGCTACTTTGCTGAGAAGAAGTTGGTCGAGCGGACTCGGATTCCTGCTCCAGAGATGCCGACGATCCGCATCAATCCGGATGTGGCGAACAACAGTCTGCGCGTAATCGCGGCGGCGGAAGCAGACAGCGATGGTGCCACCATGGGCTCAAGTTCGCCATCAACGCTTCCTAGCGCCCGCCCCACCACCAGCGCAGCGCCGGCCTCGCGTCGATTGAACAAGGCGGCGATTGACGCGGCCTTGGCGCTACCGCCCGGTGAACGAACCAACAAACTGTTCGAACATTTGGTCGTCGTGGCAGCGCCAAAGGCTGCGTGATTCCGTCGTCGCGATGGGGGTTCGGGATTTTCGCAGCCGCTTCGCGTCAGCGGTCGCGGTCCGCCTCACCGATCCAAGGTCGCTCGCTCTCGCCCAATAGCTCGAGGGGAGCGAGAAAGACGTAAAGCGGCATCTGGAGGACCTCGGCTATGGCGTGCATGTCGTTGAGCGTGACGCCAACACAACTGCCATCGAGGATTTTCTCGACACGCTGGACAGATATCTGGCTCCTTTCCGCCAGATCAATCGCCGCCAATTCTCTGCGCTCGAGCAGGGTCTTGGCGCGACTGCCAAACCGCGACCGCAAAACCACGCTCTTAGCCACATAAACTCCATCAATCTTGCTGCTCGGACCTCGGAAGCGCCCGTGCGGGATTCTCGCGGCGCCAGTTTGGCCCAGTCCCCGCTAACGCCCGCCGCACGAAAGCGTCGTGTCGCAGTTCTGCTTACAGCGATGGGTCACACCCTTGATAATCAAGTGTCGGTGGCGTGAAATCATGATGCCCGACAGGCGCTTCGGGAGAAAAGAATTCCCTGCTCCTTGAGTGAGCAAGGAGCGTCGGATCCGAAAGGAGCCTGCTCGCCGCTTGGCAGTACCGGAGGGCGAGCTGCCGGTGGATCTCCGCGGCGGCCGTGTCTATCGCCTCAATAGCGGTCGAACTTTCCTGTTGGGCGCGGGACAGATTGTGAAGGAGGTCATCGATCTTCCTGGGCATGAGTAAATCTCCGAAAGCGATTGATTGCTTGCACAGCTCAGTCGAGATCAGTGAGTGACCTGTTTGAGCGGAGCCTTGGGCCGCTTCGCCAGCCAGATGACGCCTGCAAAGAGCAGAATCAGGATTGTCGCCATGGCATAGAAGTCGTTTGTGGCGAGCATGACCGATTGGGCGTCAACGAGCCTCGAAAAGGCCGGCAGGCCGGCGTCTACTGGTAGCCCCGATGGGGGATTCATCCCGGCCGACGGATCGATGGTCGACACCAGCTCCGCCCGGCTCGCTTTCGCCA
>JAHIQC010000354.1 GCA_018902765.1 Actinomycetota bacterium
CATCGCGATGAGAGTCCGACTCCCCATGAGTCCCCCACTTCCTCCCCATGCGACGGGACCGAGCCCGCACGCCTTGCCCGCTATCCCCCAGAACATAGATATTGCCACCAATACCCAATTAGAAGCAAATGGGTCGCTTCGCTTGCTGGCGCTGCTCCGTCGGAGCGGCCCGCCTACCCTGCCTCCTCGCCCCCGTCTGGCACCGTCGGGGCGCCTGTGCGCCGGCACCCAAAGTCGCGGTGCCATCGACGCCCCGGCGTCGGCAACCATCCTCGGCAGGTCGAGCCCGATTATCGCCGGCCCACGCGTGCAATCCCCGAGGTCCCTCGCGGGTGCCATGACCACGGGTCGCTTGCTGCGAGACAGAGGGCCTCGAACCTCGTATTGGGGTACACACTCAACGGCCATTCTGACCGAGTCTTTCCTGCTCAGAGGTGGTGCAGAATACCGTTTGGTGCCGTCACGTCTAGTGATCGATACCGCTTTCGTGATGTGTGGTTACGTACCGTTCGTGTAGTACTGCAACGTGCGTCACCAGAATGTCACCAAGGAGTGTGTCCGTCGAGCGTGGACGACTACTTCGGCAACGCTGATCAAGGGCAGCGCGTTGCGCTCAGGCATCCCGGTTCGCGAACTTCCCTTTCGCCACGTACGCGATCGCGAATGTGCCCACGGCCACCGCCGTCTTGAGCGTCACGGTTCCCGCTTCGATGCCAGCCTGCTTCAACTGCTGTGGGTCACGAAGCGCGTCCGCCCAGCGCGTGGGCGCCATCGGCCCTCGCTCGGCCTCGATTCCGAGTGGAGCATGAAAGTCATTCACGGTCTCCGCAGTGGACTTGAACGAGTTGACCACCGACCGCGCGGCGGGAAGGTGCAGCAGTACATTGGCATCTGCGATCGCTCCGGCTCGCCTCATCCCCTCGATCAGGTGGCTGGTCGTCATGATGACGTCCTTGCGACGTTCGCGTTGAGCCTCGAACAGGGCCCGGCGGTGTCCGCCAACGTCTTCCGGAGCAGTCTGAAGCACATGGTCAATCTCGGCACTGCAAACTCATCTTGGAGCTGGAAACAGCGAGCCAGAACCTCGAGCCAGATGCTCACCTGCCACTCAATGCCTCGGGTCGCCTTCGCAAGTTCGCCGACCTTCTTCTTGCCTTCTACCTTGTCTGCGAGCGCGCGTAGGCTCCGCAGAGCTAGCGCTTGCACCTCGAACAGAGTGCCCGACTCAGCCTCGACCTTGCCCCAGGCCGTCTCACCGTTGCCACCATGCTCACGAATGGTCATGGCTTCCTTGATGGCGAGCGTCGCCCGATCCATCTTCGCTAGCTTCTTGTCCCTCTCGTCGCGGCGCGCATCGTCAAGCTTCTCGTCCATCCTGAGCAGCAGGGCCTTGAGTTCGTCTGCCTCAGCTTGTTTGGCGAGTTGCATCATCAGCCCGCCAATGCCCGACAGAAGCACTGGGTTAGTCGAGAGCGATCCCGCACCGTTCTCAATCTGGATCCATTTCTTGATCGACCCTGGGTCACCGATCATCGCGTGGCTGATACCGGGGGTCTTGGTCTTCGTCAACCCAAGCTCACGTACGCGTTCCGCGGACTCCCTCGTCAGCTTCACATACCGTCCTGAGTTCGTCGCGACATCAGACGCTGCGTGTGCGACCTCGGATCCCATCTCAAGTACGCGCCCCAGCTGCAAGTCTGTCGACACTGACAGCAGCCCAACCGAGTCTAGGAACCGTTCCACAGCGCCGGGCGCTCCGAGGACCGCCATGCCGTCGTCATCCGCGATTAGCTGGATCTTGTCCTGAATCTCGTCTGCCATCGGTGTCCCTACGCCGTAGTTGAATGCACGATCTCTACCTTGGCTGGCCGCAAGGACATCTGGGCCTCTGCAGCTCTGCCGGCCGAGCATGACCACCGCTCGACCATAATGGCCAGCCACCGCGACGGGATCTGATGAGGGCAAATGGATTGCCGACGTTCGTGCATTCCCTCAGCGCCAGAAACCTCGGTGTGAAACGCCCCGGGTTCCACGTCGGCTCGATTATGTGGAAGCCACGGCTAACGTGGCGACTTCCTGATTGTAGCGGTCAAGCACCTGGAGCGGTGCCAGTCGCCTGATCCTCCCGTTCTCCACGACGGTGAGTGAGAGGTGTCGGCGCCGGGCGTTGTACCAGCCTATGTAGGCCACGAGCGAGAGCTCGAGGTCGAGGCGCGTCTTCCACGTGTAGCGCTTGGTCAGCTCGCGCTTGAGTGTGGACATGATGCTTTCGGCCATCGCGTTGTCCAAGGCGGTTCCCGTGCGACCGCGGGAGGGGGCGATGCCGGCCCTCTTCAGCCGCTCGGTGTATTCGTAGGACGTGTATTGGCTGCCGTTGTCGGAGTGTGCGATCAATCCGCCCTCGTGCTCCCGCCTCGCCGAGAGCGCCATGTCGAGCGCGTCGGTGACAAGGGACTGGCCCATGTGACTCGCGAACTGCCAGCCCACGATGCGCCTCGTGTACACGTCAAGCACGACGGCCAGATAGCCCCAGCCCTGCCAGGTACGGATGTAGGTGAAGTCCGAAAGCCACACGGCGTCGGGACGGTCGGCTGTGAAGCCACGTTGTACGAGATCGTCGGCAGCGACGGGATTGGCGCCGGGCACCGTCGTGACCTGCGTCTTCCCGTTGCGGCAGCCTTCGATACCGTTCTTGCGCATCAGTCTCTCGACGGTGCAACGGGCCACGGCGATACCCTCGTCGTTGAGTTCGTCCCATACCTTGAGCTGGCCGTAGATGCCATCGGATCCGGCATGCACGCGCTTGATCTCCCCGAGCAGGTACTCGTCACGGACGGCACGTGCCGACGGTGGCCTGGTACGTCTGGCGCGGTACGCGGAGGCGGATGCCTCGATCTCCCGACACATCGGCTCGACCCCGAAGCGATCGCGATGCGTGTCCACGAACGCGCTCACCTCGGACGGGGCTGGTCGAGTTCGCGGGCGAAAAACACGCTCGCGGCTTTCAGGATCTCATTGGACCTTCTCAGGTCGCGGATCTCTCTGCGCAGTGCGGAAAGCTCCTCGCGCTCGGCCGTCGTCAGTCGATCGGTACGCGTGCCGTCGTCGGCCTCGTCCTGGCGCACCCAGACCCGCAGGGTCTCGGGGTGGATGCCCAGATCGTGTGCGACCTGGGTGATCGGACGCTCGGACTCCCGGGCGACTCGGACGGAGCGCTCACGGAATTCGGGGGTGTACTTCGAACGTCGTGCCATGGGTCTGACTCCTTTCTCCAGGACCAAGTAATCCTGGAAACGGAGCCTCCGTCAAACCCGGGGCGTTTCAATTCGGAGCTCTCCGGTTTCGAGATCGACGTCACTCCAGCGCAGTCCCAGCAGCTCTCCGCGCCGTGCGCCGGTTGTTACTGCCAGGAGAATGGGGCCGTAGAGAGGGGTCTGTGCGCTGGCGCTCAAGAGCTTCGATATCTCTGCCTCATCAAGTGCGCGCATCTCGACATCTGGAGCTCTCGGTGGATCGATCAGCGCGCATGGGTTTCGCGTAATGAGCTGCCACCGTACGGCCTGGTTCAGTGACCTGTTGAGCACCATGTAGAATCGCTGGACGGTACGAGGCGATCGGGCCCCGCCACCGTTCTTGGAGGGATGGGCGAGTGCGCCATCGATGAACCCCTGGATCTGGAGCGGGCTCAGATCCGCGAGCTTCGTGTGGCCGAATGCCCTTTGGAGTTCGCCCTCAACAATGCGGCGGTATGTCCGCTGTGTCGTGGGCGACAAGTTGTTCTTTGCGTGGGCTAGCCACTTGTCGAAGTACTGCGAACACGTAAGCCCAGATGGCTTGATGAAGGTTCCGTCGTTAGTCTCGCCGAGAATGCGTGTCAACTCGGCTTCTGCCTGCTTCTTCGTGCCCCGAACTGTCCTGGACAGGCGCTTGCGCTTGCCATCGGACTCACGCGGGAGATCGATCAGCAGACGGTAGGCCCCGTCACCGCGCTTCTCAATGTGTCCCCTCATA
>JAHIQC010000355.1 GCA_018902765.1 Actinomycetota bacterium
TCAAGAACCGCGCCACCGACAAACACCTGCCCGAAGAGTGGCTCGCATTCGTCGCTTTCGCAGCTTCTGACGCGGTCGATGCTGCGCTGGAACAGCTCGCTGCTATCAACGCAGGGCGTCGACTCGACACTCACGATGCTGAGCACGAGTGGGGCGAGCGCTACTACCCGCTGCGCGGCAAGAAGTTCGGCCCTTCGATCATCGCGACCGATGTGGTCATCCCCGCAGACAAGCTCGCGGAGTTCTCAGCCAAGATCGCCGCGAAGTTCGGCGACGAACTCATCTTCGAGGCCACGGCCGTAGGGGATCGAGAGTACGCCGTTATCGGATTCATGCTTGCCGATGAGCGCAAGCTGAGCTTCACGGTTCTGTTCGCCAACTCTCTGGTCGTCAATGAGATTGCCAAGAAGGTCGGTGGACGCGCCTTTGCCAGCGGGATGTATCTGACTCCGGAGTCCGAGAGCATCTTCGGCAAGGAGTTGCTTGAGCGTGTCGTGGCCTTCAAGCGGCTGACGGATCCGGCCGCCATCTTGAATCCCGGCAAGGTCTTGCCGCTCAAGTACGACCCCAACTCTCCCGCGAAACTGATCGCTCGTGCAGTGGGTTCGGCCCGAGGCGTGTCTGGCGTCGGTGGCGCGCTCGGTCGGATCATGAACGGTGATCGCTCGGTCAAGAAGATATCCGACCTGCCCAACAACATGGAAGACGGCGCGTTCGCGTGCGCTGGCTGCGGCTTTTGCAGAAGCGTGTGCACGGTCTTTGCACCAGATCCGTGGGAGGACAACTCCCCACGTGGCAAGTGGTACATGCTCAAGGAGTACGCCAAGGGTAACCTTGAGTTCGATCAGGCGATGGCCAGCAAGATCACTCTGTGCACGACCTGCAAGCGCTGCGACACCGTGTGTGAGGTTTCCCTGCATATGGCTCACGAGTTCATGGGCGTGAAGCCCTACCTTCTCGATGCCAAGCAGTTCGAGAACACCGGGCTTTCAGATGTGCGCGCCAATGTGATGTCCACCGGCAACTTCTGGGGAGCCCCGACCGAGGGCACGGAGTGGCGTACTGAGGACATGCGCTTTTCGCAAGAAGGCGGCATCGGCTACTGGCCGGGGTGCTGGTCGAGCGTCGTGACCAAGAACGCTCCGCAGAACGCAGTTCACCTGATGAACGCGGCCGGTGTCGAGCCGGTATTCCTCGGCGATGAGCAGACGTGCTGCGGGCTCTACCATGCGCTTGGCGGCTATGCAGACGACTTTGCCCAGCGCGTGAAGGACAACCTCGAGCTCATGAACCGTCGCGGAGTCCGCACGATCGTCACCTCGTGCCCGGGCTGCTTCGCCACCTTCACGGAGAACTACAAGAGTGTTGCCGAGGAGCTCGGTATTCCGTGCGACATCGAATTCAAGCATGTCGTGGTCTATCTGAGCGAGCTGGTCGAGCAAGGCAAGCTCAAGTTCCCCGAGATCGACTCAACGGTGGTCACCTATCACGATTCGTGTCACCTGGGCCGCTGGTTCGGCAAGTACGAGGAGCCGCGCCGTGTCCTGGAGGCGATTCCGGGAGTCGAGCTGCGAGAGATGGAGCATTCGCGTGAGGAGGCCAAGTGCTGCGGCCTGGTCGGCGCGTTCTATGACCTACCCACGGTTGCTCACTCGGCGATCACCCGAGTCTCCGAGGCCGAGGCCACAGGTGCCGAGTATCTTGTGACCAACTGCGCCGGATGTGCGTCTCAGTTCAACGCGACGTCCAACGCAATGGGTACAACCATCAAGCAAAAGGACCTGACCGACCTTGCGGCAGAGGCTCTCGGCTACGCGATCTACGATCCGACCGAGGCGATCGCTGGCGCCATGCAAGGCGCAGTCCAGATGCTCACCGGTTCGGTCACTGCGCCTCGAAAGTGCGACATGTGCGGGGCATGCAAGTAGCGGGTCGATGAGTGGCCCTAGGCGGATGTGTGGTTCGCCCCGGGGGCTTGTTCAAGGTGCGGCAGCGGCGGTCACCTGGTTGTGATGCGCCGCTGCCGCGCGTAGCATCATGCCTAGGATTGTGAAGCCACCCCGCCTCGGACAGGGCCCCACATGAGGGACGTACTGCTCAACCTGACTACTTCGCTGGACGGCTTCATCGCAGACCTTGATGGGGGCATTGACTGGCTTATGCCCCCGCCGGAGGATGTGCCTGAAGAGTACGTAGCTCTCATGGACACGGTGGACACGCTGATCATGGGACGCGGGACGTATGAAACCTCGCTTGTCCTTGAGGGCGGGCTGGAGGTCTTTCAGGGTAAGCGTGTCTACGTGTTCACATCCAATCGCGAGCTTGCGCCGGTCGCTGGCGTGGAGTTTGTACACGAGCGCCCGGAGACCTTCGTTGCGCGGCTGAAGGCGGAGGATGGCGGCACCATATGGCTCTTCGGTGGCGGTCAGTTGGCCACGGCGCTCTCGGATGCAGGCCTCATCGATGAGTACCTGATCGCGATCCAGCCGATACTCCTCGGCGAAGGAATACCACTTTGGCTGTCTCCTCACTCGAGGACGCTGCTAGATGGCGCGTCGGCGCGCGTGTGGTCTGACGGTTTGGTCGTGTTGCGCTACCGTAGGCGTACGACGATTTGATGCGTGTCGTCGCGATTCATGCACGTGTCTCGCGCCCCCAGTGTGGTGTAGGTAGTCGAGGGAACTGAGGCTGATCAGGATGTCCGAGTATACGAAGGACGAGGCTCTGGCTTTCATCGAGGCCATACGGCTCAGCCTCAACGGGAGGGTTGGGTTCAAGTGGCTGGTCGAGAAGCTGTCCGCACTTTCAGCTTACGTGGAGTTGATCGCTGTCGAGAATGACCGGCTGAACGCCTACCTGGTCTGGGCCAATGCAGAAGATGACTTCAAGGCGTTTCGTGAGGCGCATATCGATGTTGGTTCCGAGAAAGGCCGCTCGTGATGATTGAGATGACCAAGTTGACCATGGCCGAGCTCCTGGAGCGTTGTATTGGGTGGGAGTACAAGTTGCGCGATCTCTATATCGCCTTCGCGGGGGCTTTTGATGCTGATGCCTCGGCCTCGGGTCTATGGAGACAGATGGCGATTGAAGAGTCGGCGCACGGAGCACTTCTCGCTTGAGCGCTCGAGGCAATGACCGAGGCGCGACGCTCGGAGGTGGTGGAAGCGCACTTGCGTGCAATGGTCAGCAGCGTGGACAGACAACTGGAGGCCGCGGCAAAGACTCCCGTACGCACGCTCAACGACGCGTACGATATCGCGCACATGTTGGAGAGCTCTGAGGTCAATGCAGTGTTCGAGCTGATCTTGATTGCGCCTCTCGACGATGAGGCCAAGAAGGAGCTGCTGCGTACACAGCTTGAGGAACATGTCGATCGGCTCAATTCGTTCGGTCGCACCCATGACCGGTCTGTACGTGAGGGCATTGTGGCTGGCACATAGGCTGTAGCTCGACGAGGGCGACTTGATTCAAGTTCCACGAGATTCCCGGGTCCTCTAGTCGACTAGTGCGGCACCAGAAATTCGCCGAGCACGAACATGATTGCGAAGGCTCCTGGCAGCAAGGCGATCATCACGCCCCACGAACGCTCCCTGTTCCTGAGCGCCGCGTACGCTGCTGTCACGCCCGCCCCCACGCCGGCGATCATCAACGTGACGCCCCATGCGGGCAGTATCAGCCGTAGCCACTCCGGTGTATCGATCCTGCCAAAGATGGCCACAAGCGGCATGTTGATGATGAAGCCGACCGAGAAGGCGAGCGCCAACCACATTGCGGCCCTTCCGGCGAGCGTCACGGGCAGCTCTGACGGCCTGCTGACAGGTTCGTGGTCGCTGCCTTCCAGCATCATCGCGTGTGACACAGGAATCACCCCCGCTACCACCGTCGGACGTCACGTCTGACATGGACGCCCATACTGGAACATGTACCCTCTTAACGACCCTGTGCTAGACTTTGCCTGCACTTTCTTCAGGGCGGGGTGAGATTCCCCACCGGCGGTGAAAGCCCGCGAACCCCGAAAGGGGCCGATCCGGTGAGATTCCGGAGCCGACGGTTAGAGTCCGGATGGTAGAAGGAAGGTCGACACAGACGTGCGTCTGTTCACCGATGTTGCTGCGCGTATCTCGGACCCGTTCCTGAGTCGCGCATACACACTCGCTAAGTCCGGCCGAGGAACGACCTCGCCCAATCCCATGGTTGGCTGCGTCATCGTGTCCGATGGTGTTGTCGTTGGCGAAGGCTTTCACCAGCACGCCGGAGGCCCTCACGCCGAGATCGTCGCGCTCACTGCAGCGGGTGACGCAGCTCGAGGAGCTACTGCCTATGTGACCCTCGAGCCGTGCAATCACTTCGGCCGTACTCCACCATGCTCCTCAGCGCTTCTCGACGCGGGCGTAGCTAAGGTCGTCGTCGGCATGGCTGATCCGAGCGCGGAGGCAGGCGGAGGCGCTTCGACGTTGCGCGAGGCCGGCGTTGAAGTACGCTTTGACGA
>JAHIQC010000356.1 GCA_018902765.1 Actinomycetota bacterium
CAATCGATGAGGTCTTCAAGAAGAAGTTCGGGATTCCGATGCCGGACGAGATGAACTCCACCCACGAGCTTGTCGTGGTCGCTTCGAGCCTCGACCCGGCGACTGAGCGTGTTGTGCGCTACCTGGCTGACGAGTACGGCGTGCGCATCAACGCTGTGTTCTTCCGCGTGTTCCGAGATGAGGACCGCGAATACCTCAGCCGTGCCTGGTTCCGTGACCCGGCCGAGGTGACAGCTGGCCTCGGTGAGGAAGCGACCGCTGGGGAGTGGAACGGCGAGTACTATGCGTCGTTCGGCTACGACGCCGACACGGTGCATGACGGGCTCGAGCGCGGGTATCTCGTTGCTGGCGGAGGCTCCTGGTATTCGAAGACGTTGGCCATGCTAGAACCCGGTGCGCGTGTCTGGGTGAACGTGCCCGGTGCCGGCTACGTGGGCGTTGGAGTCGTCGAGCAAGAGATGCGGCCGGTGGACGAGTTCATGGTGAGGAGCGAGACCGGAGCCGAGGTCTCGATCATGGAGGTGTCGCCGATGGCGGCGAAGCTGCGCACGGCGGCGGACGATCCCGAGTTGGCGGACTACCTTGTCCGAGTCCGATGGCTCAAGACGGTGGGGCTGAAGCAAGCAGTGCACGAGAAGGGATTCTTCGGCAACCAGAACTCCGTGGCACGTCCGCGCTCTCCGAAATGGGATCACACGGTTGAGCGCTTGAAAGCGAGATTCGGTGTTGACTGATCGTGAGTTCGCTGCGGGCGCCACGCTGTTCGAGTGATAAGGGCTCGTCCACCCTCACTCACCGGTGCTCTCAGTCGCTGAACTGTAGAATGGTGACTCGTCTGGCGAGTTCGATGGGGGAACCGTGGCGACACTGCAAGCCAAGCTCGACGAGTGGAAGCGTCAGCTCTTGGATCTCAGCAAGCGAAACCGCTTGTTGCATTTCCGAGAGACCAAACGGCAGACGCTTCGAGTGCAGCAGCCTGAGCTTGATGCGGTCTTCCAGCGAATCGTGGGCTCCGAGAAGCCTCTGGCTGTCATCGGCGTTGACCGCAAGGCCCAACTCGATCTCGGCGATGGGGCTACAGCGGACTCCGATGAACCAGCCCTCGTCCCGGTCAGAACTGACACCGCCGTCAAGCCCAAGCTGGGAGAGGTTCTCTTTGCTGGCGCTCCGGAAGTAGTAGCGACCGCACTCTACACTCTCCGAGCGAGATCCAAGACGGAGCGCGAAGAGCGCGGCGTCGGCGTCCTCTTCCTTGCGTTCGGCTTTCTGCACTGGTTTGAGTCTGACGACAGCGACTACGAGGTCGTCTCACCCATCGTGCTCGTGCCCGTCGAGCTTGAACGAGAGACCGCGCTGGATCCGTATCGCCTCGTCCTGAGGGACGACGACATCGTCGTCAATCCGACTCTGCGCAAGGTCATGGAGGATCAGTTCAGGATTCAGCTGCCCGACCTTCCTGACGAGGACAGTTGGTCCGTCTCTGACTATCTAGACAAGGTCAGCCAGTGCGTTTCTCGACAGTTGAATTGGCGAGTCGAGCAAGCCGTCTTCCTAAGCGTCTTCTCCTTCATGAAGCTCAATCTGTATCGCGACCTCGAGGAGGGCTTGGAAACAGCCCAGCAGAGCGCGATACTCCAGGCCCTCGCGGGCGATCTGTCGCTGCTTGCATCGTCTCAAGGCGACATTTGCGAGATCCCAGCCGAGGACTTGGATCGACTCGTGGATCCAGCAGAGTGTCTCCAGGTGCTAGACGCTGACTCCAGTCAGCAGCAGGCCATCGAGCTCGCCAAAGCGGGTGGCAGTTTCGTCTTACAGGGGCCACCGGGCACAGGCAAGAGTCAGACGATCGCAAATATCATCGCCGAGCTTCTCGGCCTCGGGCGGACTGTACTTTTCGTGTCAGAGAAGGCGGCGGCGCTTGAGGTCGTCCACCGCAGACTAACCTCCACGGGATTGGCCGACGGTTGTCTGGCGCTCCACAGCCAGAAAGCGAACAAGCGAGACGTGGTCAGTGAGCTTGCGCGTGTCTACTCACGAGGGCACTCTGCTGACCGTACAGAGCCGTCGTTCAACTACCTTCGTCTGCGGGAGCGGCGAGATGCGCTCAACGCGTACGTGCGCGAGCTGCACGCCGTTCGTGAGCCGCTCGGCAAGTCGGTCTTCCAAGTAGAAGGCCTCGTGGCCGAGCTCTCAGGTGTGCCTCTGGTTCCTTTCGAGGTCGGGGACATCGGTCAGCTCACAGTCGACCAACTCGAAGCGATGCGTGATGCCGTCGCAAGGGTGTCAGGCAGCGCTGAAGCAGTCACGACGATCGGCGAGAACCCTTGGCGAGGAGCCACGATAGACGGCCAGTCACCTGAGACGCGTCGCGTCACACTCGCAAGCCTTGCCTCGGCGAAGGACGCTCTAGATAACGCCGAGCAGGATTGTCGTGCTCTTGCCGATAGGCTGGGTCTCGACGCCGAGGGCCTCACACCGGCGCGTGTCGAGTGGATGATTGGCGTTGCACGCGCGCTCGCAGGTGGACCGAACTTCCAGGGTAGCTGGCTGGTCCAAGACAAGCTCTCCGAGCTCGTCGAATCTGCGCATGAGGCTGCCCTCCAGCACCGTAGCGCTTTGGAGGAGTCCACGTCAGTGACGCAGATCTTCCGTGAGGATGTGCTCCGGTATGACCTCGACGGGCTTGAGGCAAGGCTCAAGAACCAGTATCGCTCCGCATTCTCGCGGCTTGGCTCGGCGTATCGCCAGGAACATCGAGCCCTTGCGGCTCTAACGCCTTCAGGCAAGAAGCCTCGGTTTGCGGACACGGAGCGGATCGTGCCGGTCGCGATGCGTCTCAGAGACCGTCGCGCGTGGATTGCGGCGGAGCAGCAGCGTCTCGTGCGAGAGTTCGGTGCTTGGTACGCTGGATACGAGACCGACTGGGTTGCCTTGGAGGCTGCCCTTGCCTGGGCAGGCCAGCTCTCTGCATCTTTCGGTGGCGTAGCGCCTGAGTCATTCGCAGATCGCGTGGCATCGGTCTTGGCCGATCGGGACGGACTCCGAAAGGCGGCTGAGGTCGCGGAGACAGGGCTGGGGACGGCACTCGGAGCCGTGCGGCTGTTGGCTTCATGGTTCTCCTCTGATGCGCCGACAGCTGGCAAACTGCAGGGCTCG
>JAHIQC010000357.1 GCA_018902765.1 Actinomycetota bacterium
GCGGGTTGGCCACGATCGTCTGTCCCTGGAAGACGAAGATGATCACGAGCGTTGCCAGAAGCGCGGTGATGGTCACGGGCGCCAGTGCTGGCAGGAACGTCTTCTCGAACCACTCAGTGCCCTTGTGCCGGATGAGTTGTATCCGAGAGAGCCAGCCCGCTACGAGAGGCACGACCACGAACAGGACCACTGACAGAATGACCGTGTCGTACGGCACTAGGATGTCCGATAGCCCGAGCAGGAACATGACAATGGGCGCGAAGGCGAACAGCAGAATCAGATCGTTCACGGCAACTTGTGCCAAGGTGTATGCGGGGTCACCGTCGGCCAGGTAGGACCACACGAACACCATCGCCGTACACGGCGCGGCGCCCAGAAGCACGGCACCGGCAAGATACTCGCGCGCTAGGTCCACCGGAATCCAGCGGCTGAACACGATGTTGAGGAAGAACCACGCGATCGCGTACATGGTGAACGGCTTTATCAGCCAGTTCGTGACCGTCGTGACGATGAGCCCGTTCTTCTTCTCGCCGACGCGCTTGAGCGACGCGAAATCGATCTGCAGCATCATCGGGTAGATCATGAGCCAGATGAGCACAGCGACCGGGATCGAGATCTGCGCGTAGGTGAACCTGGAGAGCCAAGTCGCGGATGCGGGCCAGACGTTGCCCACAAGCGTGCCTGCCGCGATACACATGACCACCCAGACCGACAGGTAGCGTTCGAACACTCCCATACGCTTCTTTTCTTGTGCCGCTGGGGGTTTCGGCTGGTTCATCGAGGTCCTTTCCGTGCACTTCGTCACAGCGCGTGAGACATTGGTTCTCTGGAAGCTATAATGGGGCACACAGCCTTTGGGGGGCAATCCGTGTACAGCCAGACTGAAGTCGTCAATCTCCTTTTGGGGATTTCGATCATACCCATCCTGCTCGCAACCCGTGCGAGCGTGCCCTCTCAGTACACGAGATGGTTCGTCGCCGCGTATGTGTTCATGCTTGTGAGCTACGTGTCTACTGTTGCCGAGGGCTACCTGCTGCCCGACGCGTTCAACCTCATCGAACACGGCGCACTCGCTGTCGCGGGATGCCTGTTCGCGATCACGTTGTTCTTGCGCCGCCGTGAGCTGCGGCGAATCCTGAGGGAATCCTGATGCAGCCCGCCATCGCTATTCTCGACACAATCAGCATACTGGCGTTCCTAATCGCGCTCGGGTTTGCGCTCGATTTGCCAGTGAGCCCGGGTCGCGCCTTGGAGTTGGGCACGAAGCTCGCCATGGTGGCAATAATGGCGCTGTGCGTGTTTGTCGGTGTCTCCAACGTGCTGGAGCACGCCGGAATCACTTCCGCACTTGACAGGTATGAGGACTACTCTGAGGTGCTGTTCGTGCCGCTCTTCATGTATGCGGCGGTGTCCTCGTCCAACGCGGGTCGGGTGCGGCGCGAGATGCGCATCCAGCAGGAGCTGCGCGTGGAGAGGGATTTCAGCTCATCGGTGATGGACGCGACTCCGGCAGGAATCGTGCTCATCGGCCGAGATGGGAAGGTCGTGTTCGGTAACGAGCGCGCCCGTCAGTTACTGGGGAGCGTGTTCGAAGACGCGTTCGCTGGCGGGCCGGTCCTGGTCGAGCGCGATGGCGCGTTCCCCGAGCCGCGAACGTTGGCCGAGATCGCCACGGACACCGCCGCCGTTCCTCGCAGGTTCACGGTCCTGGGCGTAGAGGAGTTGCGGGTTCTTGCCATCACCGCCTCGCCGATGGCCGAGGAGGGCGTGATCATAGGGATGCTCGATGTCACCGCCCGCGTGTCATCAGAGCGCGAACTGGAGCAGTATCGGCGAGACCTCGAGGTGCTCGTGGAAAGGCGAACGGAGCAGCTCGTCGAAGCGAATCTCGAGATGGCAGCTGCCAACAACGCCAAGAAGGCTTTTCTGGCCAACATGAGTCATGAGTTACGCACACCGCTCAATGCAGTGATCGGGTTTTCCGGCATCCTTCTTACCGAGAGCGCCGGTCCACTTAACGCGGAGCAGCACAAGCAGCTCGGCATGGTCGAAGACGCGGGGCACCAATTGCTTGCACTCGTGAACGAGGTCTTGGATATCGCGAGGGTTGAGTCCGGCCACGTGCGAGTCGAGGCGGAGAAGGTCGATCTAGGTCATCTACTGACAGTGGTGTGCTCCGAGTTCGAACTTGCCGCCAGCCAAGGGTCCATAAAGATGAGCCCTGAGCCAGGCGAGGAGCCCTTGTGGGTCATAAGCGACCCGGCGAAGTTGCTGCAGATACTGCGCAATCTGTTGAGCAACGCGATCAAGTTCACGCCTCCCGGTGGCGAGATCTGCATTGGGCTGGAGCGCCATGGGAGCGACGGCGTGATACAGGTGCGCGACACTGGGGTCGGCATCGCACCGTACGATCAGGGCCGCATCTTCTCTGCCTTCTACCAGGCCTGCCCACCGGGAGAAGTGAAGTCCCAAGGAGCCGGGCTGGGACTCTCGATCGTACGTCAACTCTCGGAGTTGATCGGAGTCAAGGTCGATCTCCAGAGCACCCCGGGCTACGGCTCGATCTTCACTGTGCGGGTGCCCGCGGTCATTCCGAGCTCCGAGCCCAGAACGCTCGCTCGCGGGCTGTGAGGGGCGTTTTGAGGGCTGCGGGGTGGAGTTTTCGTGGAGAAAACCGCTGGTAGTGGTCGTAAGCACCTGAGTGGTGCGATATCTGCGTATGGATATCCGTGCAGCCGAAGCCGCACATCGCGAATGCATGGGAGAGCCCGATGACGACAAGCACGCGCAGGATACTCGTGGTCGAAGACGAGAAATCGATCCGTGACGCGGTGACGGCCTACCTCGAAAAGGAAGGCTACTGGGTGACGCCTGCAGCTGATGGGCTTGCGGCGCTCGATGCTTTCGACAAGCACCCCTATGATCTGGTCGTTCTCGACCTCATGCTGCCCAAGATGAGCGGCGAACAGGTGTGTGCGGAGATACGCGACACATCGGACGTGCCGATCATCATGCTCACAGCGAAAGGCGAGGAAGAGGATCGTATCGCTGGTCTTGAGATCGGTGCCGACGACTACCTCGTGAAGCCCTTCTCCCCACGCGAGCTCGTCGCACGGGTCAGAGCGCTGTTGCGTCGTGCGCACGTGGGCGAGGAGCCCCAGCGTGATCGGCTCGAGTACGGCGAGCTATCCATCGATGTCGCGGCGCACAAGGCATTCCTCGGCACAGAGGAACTCGATCTGACTGCGAGTGAATTCAAGCTGCTCACGACGATTGCGCGCTACCCCGGTCGCGTCTACTCGCGCATGGAGCTCGTCGAGAAGGTGCTCGGCTATGACTTCGAGGGATACGAGCGCACGATCGACTCGCATGTGAAGAACTTGCGCGCGAAGCTGCGCGACGATCCCAAGACCCCGACCTACATCTACACCGTGCACGGTGTCGGCTATCGCTTCGAGCCGCCCAAGTCTGACGAGGTGTAGTCCGGGTGATCGGAACCGCCCGCAAGCAGGGCCCGGAACACACACTGAGCCGAAGACTGGCCCTGGCGTTCGCCGCAGTCGCGGCCATCACGATGCTTCTGGCCGCAGGGATACTTATGTTCGTGTGGGCGGGCCAGTTCGACAAGTACGTGCAAGACCAGTTGCAGGAGACCGCCAACGGCGCCTCGCAGCTGCTTTCCACGTCCTACACGCAATCCGGCGGCTGGTCGCTCAGCGCCTTTAGCCAGCTGCCGCGATACGGCATGCTCTCGGGACTGGCTCTCCAGGTTCTCGACGCCAAAGGCGGCATCATCTACGACGATTCTTCGGCGCTCAATCTGCGCGAGCATGCGATGCTGGGACCCCCTGTTAACGCCACGGATCCCCAGGGCCCGGTCGTGACTGCACCTGTCGTGGCTGCTGATGAGGTTGTGGGTCTCGTGCGGGTGTGGTCACTTTCACCCCAAGGCCTGCTAACCGACAACGACCTGCGATTCAGGCGCTCGAGCGCTCTTGGGCTTCTGGCGGCCGCAGTGTTCGCAGTGTTCTTCGCGTCGCTCGCCGGTCTGTGGTTCGCCATGTCGCTCGTCCGCCCGATCGACCGGATCACCGAGGCCGCCCAGGCGCTTGCCGACGGGGACCGCGATGCGCGGACCGGCATAGACGGCGAGGATGCCATCAGCGTGCTAGGTCGGACGTTCGATGATATGGCCGACGCCATCGAGGCGGATCGCGAAATGGAGCGACGCCTGACCGCCGACGTGGCGCACGAGCTTCGCACGCCGCTGCAGGCGATCCAGGCCACGGTCGAGGCCATGCAAGACGGCGTGTATCCGGCCGACGCTGAGCATCTCCAGATCGTGCGCGACGAGACGGTGCGCCTGTCTCGTCTCACGGCGGGCATCCTCGAGCTTACGCGCCTTGAGCGTGGCAACATCCCTATGCGGTTTGAGGTGATCGATGCGGCCGGTCCGGTCCGTGTTGCTTTGGACGCGCACCGCGCTTTGCTCGATGTCGTCGGCCTTGCAGTCGATGAGCGGATCGAGGTCGGGCTGCACATCCATGCGGACCGCGATCGCCTCACACAAGCCATCGGCAACCTGCTCTCCAACGCCGCTCGTTACTCATCGCCTGGCGGAACCGTCACGTTGAGCGTGCGCCGCGATGATGCACGCGCGCTCATCGAGATCGCGGACACGGGCATCGGAATCGCAGAAGAGGACCTGGAGCAGGTGTTCTCGCGCTTCTGGCGCGCAGACGAGGCCAGAGATCGCGCGTCGGGCGGTCTGGGCATCGGACTTGCGGTCGTTCGCGAGATCATCGAGCGCCATGGCGGCTGTGTCGAGGCGACTCGCCGCGAAGGTGGCGGTAGCGTCTTCACCATCGCGATACCGCTGGTCCTTGAGGTCTAGAGCCCACGGCGATCTTGTGCCTATGAGCGTCGTGGCCACCGAACAGCGATATGATGGCGGTGACGTACGTCGCGCTCGCACCGGAGAGGGGCTTTCATGATCCTTGGATACGAGATCCAGCTCGCCAATATCATTGCTGGGGGGATCGTCCTTTTCGCGTTGCTCGTGTTTCAGATGCTTGTGGGCCTTCGGGTCATCCACTTCAAGGGCAAGACCCATCTGAAGGTGCACAAATGGGCCGCATGGGCGCTCATTGCATTCGCGTTGGTACACGGTTCGCTCGCGCTGTTGTTCTTTGTCGCATAGCGCGGGTCTCTCGAGATCGGTGATCCGGGTTACCGTATGTCCGTTGAGTCCTAACGGATGCGACTGCGAAGGTCGATACAAGGACTGTCGGCCACGTCTCCCATGAGTCGCGTTTGGAGTGTTCGTGAAGTTCAAGCTCGCGGTCCTTGTCGCCATCGTCGCGTTGGCCATGACGCCCGCGGTGGCATTCGCCAATTCCCCAGGTCCGCTCCTTTCAAAGGCCGCTGCCGAGGACCCTGCTCTGGCGGCTCGTCTAGCCGAGTTGGAGTCCGACGCCCAGGCGCTTGGAGTCGACTCAGTATCCGACACGCAGTTCAGGGTGCTTCCGGACAAGAGCGGCGTTCCTCAGCTCATGGTGACCCCGCAGGCCACGACGACCGGCGAGCTGCGCACCCTGGCGATACTCGTCGACTTTTCGGATCATCCCAATCAAGTAGCGGGCACGTTCTTTGACGACATGTTGTTCGCGGACCTCTTCGGTCCGGCGAGTCTGCGTGGGTACTACCGCGAAGTGAGTTATGGCACCGCCTCGACCCGGGGGCTCATCGACATCGTGACCGTCAATTCCCCATCGAGCCTCGGGTGGACCCGTCTGCCGCAGTCGCTCGCGTACTATGCGGGCACGGAATACGGACGCGGCACCTATCCGAACAACTCGCAGAAGATGGTCGAAGACGCCATCACTCTTGTGAACTCGCGCGTCGATTTCAGCCAGTACGACAACGATGACGATGGTTATGTCGACAACGTGATGGTCATCCACGCCGGCGAAGGCGCCGAGTACAACGGCCCGATCGCCAATCACATCTGGTCGCATGCATGGGCGACCCGCACGCCGATCCTGTGCGACGGCGTATACGTATGGCAGTACTCTACAGAGCCCGAGTACTGGGCCACTCCCGGAGACATGAGACCGGGCGTCTATGCACACGAACTCGGGCACACGCTGGGACTGCCGGACCTCTATGACCGCGACGGCACCAGCTCAGGTATCGGTGAGTGGAGCCTCATGGCTTCCGGGAGTTGGAACGGGATCCATGCGTACGGCGACAGCCCTGCGCGGATGGACGCATGGTCCTCGGCAAGGCTGGGTTGGCTGCAACCGCAGATTGCCACCGGCGACGCGGTGTCGCGAAGTCTGCCGGTGGTGGGCTCCTCGCGCGCGGCGAGCGCTTGGAAGGTGTATCCGAACAGGGCTTCAAGCGGATCTGAGTACTGGATGTTCGAGAACCGTCAAAAGACAGGCACCGACTCGGACATTCCCGGCAGCGGGATCCTCGTGTGGCATGTCGATGAAGCGATGCTGGGCACTCAGAACGACAACGAGGCCCACAAGCTTGTGGACCTGGAAGAAGCCGCGGGGACCCAGAGCATGGACAGCAAGACGGATCGCGGAACAGCGGCCGATCCGTATCCCGGCACGACGAACAACCGCGCATTCCGGGCGTCGAGCGTGCCGAACTCCAACAGGTACTCGGGGGCCGCTTCGCTTGTCGTGATGGATAGCGTCAGCGACAACAGCGCGAACATGAGCGCCAGGATCGGCATGCTCGCCGACACGATGTCTCTCAATGCCGGAGCGGTCTACACGAACTCCACCTCGGTCACGGCCGCGTCGTCTGTGCCGGGTGCCTCCACGATGCGCATCGATGCTGGTTCGGGCTTCGGTTCTTGGGTCGGCTATGCAAGCTCGTACGGTGTTGTGCTGCCGGCTGGAGACGGTTCTAAGACGGTGACGGTCGAGTATCGGGACTCCTACTTGTCGACGATCGCCTCTTTGAGCGACAGCATCACTTTGGACACCACGGGTCCGCCCGTGCTCGCACTCGCCTCGCCGTCACATTCGAGCGAGGCGACGTGGTACTCGAACAGCACGGCGACCATCAACTGGTCGAGTTCGGATGCGGGTAGCGGGGTTTCCGGCTACTCATATGTGCTGGACACGAACACCTCGACCACGCCGGACTCGGTGCAGGATTCCACCACGAGCTCCTTGACCTCCTCGTCACTGGGCGATGGCACGCGGTACTTCCATGTGCGGGTGTGCGACAACGCCGGCAACTGGGGTCCTGCCTCACATCGCATGATTCGGGTGGATACGACGCCGCCTGTCACCACGACCTCGATTAGGTCCGAGAAGTACGAGTTCACGGCCACAGTGAACCTGTTCGCCACGGATGCTTCGTCGTTGGTTGCCAGCACCACGTACACGCTGGACGGTGGATCCGAGCTCGCCTACACCGGAGCCTTCGATGTGACTGCCATGGGAACTCACACGCTGAGTTATTGCTCGCGTGACAATGCGGGCAACGTCGAGACCGCGGAACAGGTGATCTTCTCGATCGTGGAGGACGATTCGGTCAGCATTCTGTCGGTCGATGGGCCCGATCGTTTCGCGACTGCGGTCGCGAGTTCTCAGCTTGGGTTCGCTTCGGCGGACACGGTCCTCATCGCCACTGGCCGCAACTGGCCGGATGCTTTGGGTGCCTCCTCTCTTGCGGGTGCCCTCAACTCACCGATCCTACTGGTGGAGAAATCACTCATCCCGTCTGCTGTGACCACTGAGATCCAGCGACTCGGGGCAACTAAGGCCATCATCGTCGGGGGCACCGGAGCGGTCGATGACGACGTGAAGAACCGTCTGCTCTCGACGGGTGCGGTAAAGAGCGTGCGCAGGATCGCGGGCGCAGATCGCTACGACACGGCCCGCAAGGTCGCTGCCGAGACCATCACTGCGGTCGGTCCGACCTATGACGGCACGCTGTTCGTGGCCACCGGGCAGAACTTCGCCGATGCGCTCGCCGCGTCCCCGGCCGCTGCTGCGAATGGGTGGCCCACCCTGCTCGTTCCCTCGAACGCGGATGTTCCGGCGGCGACTTTGGACTTCGCGACCCTGCATGGGCAGCGCGTCGTGATCCTCGGCGGGACCGGCGCCGTCTCGTACGGAGCCTGGACGGATCTGTGGGAGGTGTTCGGCACCTCTGGCGTCACCCGTATCGGTGGCACAGACCGCTTCGACACCGCCGTCAAAGTCGCGGATTGGTCCGTGGTCAATGCGGGACTGTCGTATGCATCTCCCGCCATCGCCACCGGCCGTTCGCCCTACGACGCGCTTGCGGGCGGCGTCGTGCAGGGTACCGGAGGCTCGGTGCTCCTTCTGACTGAGAGTGCGACGTTGCCGGCGCAGACCGCATCGGCGCTTGCGCGAAATCGCGCGATGATCTCGCAGGTCAGGTTCCTCGGCGGGCTTGGTGCGCTGAGTCAGGCGGTCCGCGATGACGTGGGTGCGCTCCTGACGCCGTAGACTCACCCTGTAATCGAGGCTCGCTATGACCTACAATGGCCGCGTACCCCGCCGCCCTCGTAGCATCTCGTCGCCCTTTGGGTAGCGGCCCGACCCGCCGCCAAGGCAAGTCCCGAAAGGAGCGACTGCCGTGATGCAGCCGCAGGGCCTCAGTCCCGATTCTCAAGGCAAGGTTCGAGACCTGTACGACCTGGGTGACGCGCTTCTGCTCGTGGCCTCGGATCGCATCAGCGCGTTCGATATCGTGCTACCTGACACGATCCCGTACAAAGGTCAGCTGCTCACCCGACTCTCGATGTTCTGGTTCGAGCTTCTGGGCGACATCGTGGACAATCACCTGCTCTCCACCGATGTGGCGGATCTGCCCGAGCAGTTCAAGCCCCACGCGGATTACCTGCGCGGACGCTTCATGCTCGTGCGCAAGGCCAAGGTCTTTCCCGTCGAGTGCATCGTGCGCGGCTATCTGGCCGGCAGCGGTTGGAACGAGTACCAGCGCTCGGGGACCGTCTGCGGCATCGAACTGCCTGCTGGTCTGCAGGAATCGAGCATGTTGCCCGAGCCGATCTTCACCCCGAGCACCAAGGCCGAGATCGGCCTGCACGACGAGAACATCAGCTTCGAGCGCATGGTCGAGATCATCGGTCTTGAGCATGCCGAGGAGTTGCGCGCCAAGTCGCTGTCCGTCTACACCA
>JAHIQC010000358.1 GCA_018902765.1 Actinomycetota bacterium
CGCATGGAGGCATCGGCGGCCAACGACCGATTTCACGGGTTCACGTGTAAACAACGTCCGTGGACCGTTCAGCTAGCTCTCGTCCTCGGCGGCTTCACGCAGTCGTCGCGAGACTTCGTGATAGGGCATGCCGGTGGTCCGAGCGATTCTCGCGATGTCGTCGTGTTCCGGGCGAACTCTACGCGACGCGCCTTCTCCCGAGACCTTCACGCGGAACTCTCCCCACGGACCGCGCACCTCGAGAATCTCGCGCTTAAGCACGGTGCGCTTGA
Source organism: Actinomycetota bacterium (assembly GCA_018902765.1). Classification (GTDB taxonomy): domain Bacteria; phylum Actinomycetota; class Coriobacteriia; order Anaerosomatales; family JAHIQC01; genus JAHIQC01. The sequence goes on from JAHIQC010000358.1 coordinate 273, forward strand.
GCTCGGTGCGCCTGACCCCCAGCGAGCCGGTCAGCTCGTGAATCGCTGTGGCGAGGCGCTCGGCGTCCGCGGGTCGAGCGAGCACGCGAAGCTCGATGCCGAGGCGCCCCTTCTTCATGGCGGCGGGACTTTGCCACACGTCTAGCGCACCGGCCGCAAGGAGTTCCTCGGCACTGAAGGCGATCTGTTCGGGCGCGATGTGATCGAGATTCGTTTCGAGCAGCACCACGGGCTCGTGGGAGTCGTTTTCCGATGTCGAATCACCGGTCGGGCTTGGCGCGTCCGTCTCAGGACGCAAGCCATGACCCATCACGAGGCGCAGCACGTTGGGCATGCCAGGCGTCTCCCGAGTGCCCGCGCCGTAGCCGATACGCGAGGGCACCATGGCGGGCATCGGGCCGAACGCGTCCGCGTTCACGCGCACGAGCGCGGCGCCGGTCGGTGTCGTCAGCTCTCCTGTGGCCGACCCGCTCTCGATCGGGGCGCCAGCCAACAGCTCCAAGGTGGCCGGGGCGGGAACGGAGAGAGTGCCGTGAGCGGTGCGAGGGGTCAGGCCCGAACCGACGGCGACGGTCGAGCACACCAAATGCTCCACGCCGAGGAGTTCGAGTCCGAGCGAAACGCCGACGATGTCTGCGATCGAATCCGCCGCTCCCACCTCGTGGAAGTGCACCGATTCCGGGTCGGCGCCGTGTACGGTCGCCTCCGCGCGCGCCAGCGATTCGAAGGCTCGCAGCGCTCGGTCGCGTGCGCCTTCGGGGAGTTTTGCCTCTATAAGCATCGTCCGGATCTGCTGCCAGTGGCGGTGCGGCGGGTTCTCCTCGGCAGGCATGGTGATGTGCAGGCCGGAGATGCCGCCGCGGAGGACGCGTGCGCTCGAAGCCTCGATGCCGGCAAGCCCGAGGGATGCGATGGCCTCGTTGAGGTGTTCGAGCGTGAAACGCTGGTCCGCCGCGCCCGCGTCGAGCAAGGCCGCGAGGAACTTGTCGCCCGAGACGCCGCTTGCACAGTCGAGGTAGGCGATCATGATGCCGGGGTGCGGTTGATGCGGGACGCCATGGCGGCTGCGCCGAAGCCGTTGTCGATGTTGACGACCGCAAGACCCGAAGCGCAGGAGTTGAGCATAGTGAGCAGCGCGGAGACGCCACCGAAGTTGGCGCCATAACCCACACTGGTGGGTACTCCGATCACCGGCACCGATACGAGCCCAGTCACGACCGAAGGCAGTGTGCCTTCCATGCCGGCGACCGCGATGATCACGCGCGCGGAATGCAGCAGCTCCTGATGGGCGAGCAAGCGATGGACTCCTGCGACTCCCACGTCGTACAGGCGTGTGACTCGATTGCCCATCACCTCGGCGGTGATCGCGGCTTCCTCGGCGACGGGGATGTCCGCAGTTCCGCCGGTGGCTATGACGATGTGGCCTTCTGAGGGCGGCTCTGCGCGTCGATCGACCACGATGAGGCGGGCCTGTTCGTGGTAGTGCGCATCTGGGGCGACCTGCGCGAGGGATTGATAATGGGACACGGACGCACGAGTGGCGAGCAAGACCTCGCCGTGCTCGAGCAGCTCGCGGCCGACTGAGCGCACCTGCTCGGGAGTCTTGCCTTCGCACAGCACGACCTCGGGAAAACCGCAGCGCAGCGCGCGGTGATGGTCGATGCGAGCCTCAGGGAGCTCGGCGAACGGCAGGTCTTTGAGTGCTTGCGAGGCGCTGTCCACGGTCGTGTTCCCCGTCGCTACCGCCTCAAGCAGGGCCTTCAACTGCTGTATGTCCATGAAATACCGCCTCTTGATCATTGGTCGAGTCGCCCGGTAACGGTCGACGGGTATGCTCACTGATGGCACTATAGTGCCACAGCACGTTTCCTTACCCTCGGCCTTGGGCGTCTATTGTCTGAAACGACCACACCACTGCCTGATCTGTTCGAGCGGCGTTACATGACGGCACGCTACACGGCCGTCGTGCTGCTGGCCGCTGTGCTGTATTGGAGCACAGCGATCGACAGCAAGGTGAGCGCGCGTCTTGCCGTGAGCGGGTTTCTCGTATTCGCCGTAGCCACCGCCGCCCTCGCTGTCTCACAGCGCATGCTTGAGGCGCGCACGTCTCAGATGTTGTTGTGGGTCGCTGCTTTCGATCTGGTCTCCATCGGCTTGCTCGGTCTTGCCTATCACACGTACGAGGATCCGTCCTATCCGGTGCTGATCGCGCTGCCCGTCCTTTACAGCCTGGTCATCCGACAGCGCCAGGTCTGGATCGTGGGACTGGCTTCCGCGTTCGCGTTAGTCCTCGTTCACAGCATCGCGGGTGATCTCACGCAACCCGTCGCAATCCTCATCACCTTCCTCAAGGCGATGATGATCATCCTCATCTCATGGGTGCTCGCTGATTCGGCTGCGCGATTCGCGACGCGCGAGCACGAGATCCGCATGCAAAGCGAGGCCGAGGAGCGCCTGAACGATCAGCTGCAACGTCGGCTGGCCGAGCTTCAGGCGGTCTCGCAGATCACAGAACTCATCCACTCGTCGTTGGATTTCGATCGCGTGGGGCCGCTCGTGCTCGAGATTCTCACCAAGGTCATCAATGTCGAGTCGTGCTGTGTGTTCGTGATCGACAAGACACGCGCCGAGACTCTCTTCTCCGCGAGTGTTGGCATGGCGGGCGGTAACATTCCTGTGCAGGTGGTCGGAGGGCTCATCGACGACATCCACTATCGAGACTCGCACTTCTCGTGTACTTCGATTGTCGACCACAAACAGATGATGGTGGTGTTCTGCGCCGAGAGTGAACAGATCGATGCGATGTCAGATGAGGACAAGCTCGTGCTCCAAGCCGTCTCAAGTGAACTGCTGGTGGCCGTCGAAAACTCTCAGCTCTACAAACTGACCAAGCGTCTGGCGATCACCGATGAACTTACGGGACTCAACAACTATCGCTTCTTGCAGCAGCGTCTCGACGAGGAGATCGAGCGCGCCAAGCGCTACCACAAGGACCTGTCCTTCCTCATGATCGACGCGGACGACTTCAAGCGCTTCAACGACACCAACGGTCATATCGCCGGCGATGAGGCTTTGGCCGAGACCGGCGAGGTCCTGCGCTCGGTCGTGCGCGAGGTCGACGTCGTATGTCGCTATGGTGGCGAGGAATTCTCCGTGGTGTTGCCCGAGACGGACGCGGCCGGAGCGTTCGTTGTGGCGGAGAAGCTGCGTGAGGCTATGGCGACCCATCGCTTCTTGGATGGTGACGGCGAGCGGGTCGAGTCGCTCACCATCAGCATCGGTGTTGCCACGTACCCGATTCACGCGAAGGACAAGGAATCGCTGCTGCGCTGCGCGGACGATGCGCTGTACCATGCCAAGGGCGGCGGTAAGAACCGCGTCCGATCACCTCAGCTGATCCGTCCCGTGAATCCGACTTCGGATGCCACCACCCCTTCGATCATCGATGAACTGTGAGGAACAGATGACGCGTTACGCATACCTGGGCCCTGCTGGCACGCACTCTCACGAGGCTTTACTTGCGTTTGCCGGCCCGGACGCCACCTGTGATCCAATGGCAACCATCGGTGAGGTATTCAACGCGGTGGAGCGAGGCAAGGCCGACATGGGTCTCGTGCCGATAGAGAACTCGGTCGAGGGATCGGTCAATGCGACTTTGGACGCACTTGCGTTCGAGAGCGATCTGGAGATCCAGGCCGAGATCGTGCGCGACATTCATCATTCCTTGTGTGTGGCACCCGGCACCAAGCTTGTCGACATCACGCGGATCGTTTCTCACCCGCAGGCTCTCGCTCAGTCACGCCGCTGGATCACCGAGCATCTCTTGGGCAAGCCGGTTGTCGCCGCGACTTCAACGGCGGAGGCGGTGAGAATGGCTGTCGAGGAGCCCGGCGTGGCCGCGATCGGCAGTCTGTTCGCAGCCAAGACCTATGGCGCGGAGATCCTCCATGAGGCCATCGAGGACTATGCGGGCAATCAGACGCGATTCGTGGTCGTCGGCAGCGGCATTCATGATCGTACGGGTCAGGACAAGACCTCGCTGGCGCTGTTCATGAAGGCAGACAAGCCGGGGACGCTTCATATGATTCTGTCTGAGTTCGCTTTCGGGCAGATCAACCTCACAAAGATCCAGTCCCGCCCCACCCGAAAAGTACTGGGAGACTACATGTTCTTCATCGACCTGGCCGGCCACGTCGAGGATGAGAACGTCCGGCTCGCTCTTGATTGCCTGCGACTCAAACTGCGGCAGGTCAAGGTGCTCGGCAGCTACTCACGTGTCGGCAAGGGCGGCCAGTAGAAATGGCACATGAGACTGACGCGCCGGAACGCATACTTGTCTTGGGGATCGGAAACATCCTCATGAAGGACGAGGGAGTCGGCTGCCGCGTGGTCGAGGAGCTGTTCGCGCGCTACGAGTTCCCCGATAACGTGGATATCGATGACTCCGGAACCATGGGCATGATGATTCTGAACCTGCTTAGGCAGTACGATTTCGTCCTGATCGTGGACGCGGTCAATGGGACGGGCTACCCGGGTGGATCTGTGGTGAGGCTCGCGCCGGAGGACATCGCAAACAACCAAGTCATGCACTCGCTTCACGACCTGAGATTCGTGGATGTGCTGCAGGCAGCCGAACTCATCGGCATCAGACCCGAGGGCCATGTGGTAGGGATTCAAGTCGAGGACATGGAGCCCGTCGAACTCACGATCGGACTTTCCGAGCCCGTCGAGGCGGCGCTCGACACCGCGATCGACGCGGTGCTCACCGTTCTTGCGGAGCGCGGAGTGAAGGTCACAGCCAAGGTGTAGCGGTCACTTCCCGGCGTCTGCGTAGATGTAGCCGGCGTCGTACAGGCCCTCGTCACCTTTGAGCTTGCTCAC
>JAHIQC010000359.1 GCA_018902765.1 Actinomycetota bacterium
CAGCCAGTCCTCGGCATTGCTTACCGCCGCGCACCAGGGCAACTGCTTCATGGTTCTGCCCGAAGGCGACGGCTTCTTCTACGCTGGCACGCCAGTCGCGTGTATGCGACTGGACATCGACGAAGGGATACCGCTATGAGTGGCGCCAAAGAGATCGATCCTCGCTGGGCTGAGCAGATCACGCCTGAGCTTGTTGAGGCCGTGAAAGCCAAGTCCCACGACAACAAAGTCACCTGCCCCGTGCTTCGCAAACTCGCCGAGGACTCTGGCGTGCCTTACAAGGTCGCCGGTGCGGCAGCTGATTCCGTGGGCATCAAGGTCCACAACTGCGATCTGGGCTGCTTCTAGGATGTCAGCGGGTACCGGCATACCTGTTGTGTCGGTCGTGGGTAAGGGTGACTCGGGAAAGACCACCTTTCTCGAGAAGCTGATTCGCGAGCTGACCGAGCGCGGATACCGCGTGGCGACCGTGAAGCACCACGTCCATGATTTCGACATCGATGTGCCCGGCAAGGACTCTTGGCGACATGCCAAGGCCGGAGCCGCGGTCACGATGATCAGTTCACCTGACAAGTTCGGCATCGTTCGCAAGGTCGACCACGAGCAGACGCTCGACGAGCTCGTGGCTGCAGCGGGCGATGTCGACATCGTGCTCACCGAGGGCTTCAAGCGTGCGGGTAGTGTGCGCATCGAGGTCTCGCGTCGCGCGCGCTCCGAAGACATTATCTGCGAGCCTCAAGAGCTGTGGGCACTGGCCACCGACAACCCGGACGCCGCACCCGCAGGGGTACAGCGGTTCGGACTCGACGACACAGGCGCAGTGGCCGACGCGATCGAGTCGGCGTTCCTCGGCAAAGGGGGTGAGTGACATGGCGACCGATTCGTTCGGACGAAGGATAGATTACCTGCGCATCTCGCTCACTGACCGATGCAACCTTCGGTGTGTGTACTGCATGCCCGAAGGCGGCGTCGAGTGGAAGGGCCACGACGAGATCCTTTCGCTCGAGGAAATCGAGCGCTTTGCGGGCATCGCGGTCGAGCAGGGCATCAGCAAGATTCGCCTCACAGGCGGCGAGCCGCTTGTGCGCTATGGCGTGGTCGACCACATCCGTCGTTTGCGCGCGATGACCGGCATCGAGGCCATCGCGCTCACCACCAACGCCACGCTGCTTCCCAAGTTCGCCGCCGATCTGCGCGAGGCGGGCCTTGAGCGCGTGAACATCTCACTCGACTCGCTTGACCCTGCGGTCTACAAGGACATCACGCGCGGAGGCAACCTGGCAGACGCGCTTGCGGGCATCGAGTCGGCGTTCGAGGCCGGCTTTGACCCCATCAAACTGAACGTCGTGGTGGTTCGCTCGCTTGAGCAGGACCTGTTCGGCTTTGCCAAGATGACTCTCGAGCGACCGCTGCACGTGCGCTTCATTGAGTACATGCCTGTCGGCGACGATGCCGGTGAGGGCACTGCGGGCGCCGAGGGAGCCGGATGCACTGGCGACAACCCCGGGTTCCACTGGACGCCCGCCGATCATGTGCCCAGCGACGAGGTGCTCGAGGCGATTTCGGCTGGCGGTGTTGCCGCGGGACTCGGACCGCTCGTCGGCGTTGAGCGTGAGGACGCGCCCGGCGGCTGGGGACCTGCGCGCTACTACCGCTTCGCTGACGCGCAAGGCACCATCGGCGTGATCAGCCCGCTCTCGCATCACTTCTGCTCGGAGTGCAACCGTCTGCGCCTCACGGCCGACGGCAAACTGCGCACTTGTCTGTTCTCCGACGACGAGCTCGACCTGCGGACCGTGCTGCGTTCGGGCACCGATGACGACGTCCGCGCTATCATCAAGACGGCGCTTGATTCCAAGCCCGAGAATCACAACGAGCGCATCGGTACTTCGCGCCGCATGTCTCAGATCGGAGGCTGACCAATGCCGCTTACTCCCGAGGAGAACCCGCGCCTCACGCACGTCGACGAGTCCGGCGCCGCCCGCATGGTCGACGTGGGCGCCAAGGACGTCACGCACCGCGTGGCCGTGGCAAGCGGCTTCATCGCTATGCTGCCGGCAACTTTGGAGCTTATCGTGGGTGGCGACGCCCCCAAGGGCGACGTGCTTGCAGCCGCGCGCATCGCGGGCATCATGGCGGCCAAGCGCACGAGCGACCTTATCCCGATGTGCCACCCGCTTGGGATCACGCACGCGAGCATCGAGCTTTCGCCCGTGCGCGCGCAAGACGCCGCAGGCGATGGGCGCACCGGCATCGCGATCACGGCGACCGTGGCGACCGACGGCAAGACGGGTATCGAGATGGAAGCGCTCACAGCCGCCGCCATCGCGGGACTGACCATCTACGACATGTGCAAAGCAGTGGACCGAGGGATGGTCCTTTCCGACGTGGCGTTGCTGTCCAAAGAAGGCGGCAAGAGCGGCACCTGGACTC
>JAHIQC010000025.1 GCA_018902765.1 Actinomycetota bacterium
CGACGTTCCCCGGTGTCACGTCGCGCTCACAAGATCATCGGCTACGCAGTTCTTGTCGTGGCGCTCGTGCATCTCCCGTTTGGCGTCTTGGACATCATCGAAACGTTTGTGGTGCAGATCGGCGAGACACGATGGGGGATACCCCCACTTTCCTGAACGGATTCGAGATCGTCCCGGGCTGTGAGTCCGGCTGGAGCGTTCGGGCAGGCGAAGGGAGTCTCACGTGGAGCACTCGGCTCATCAGGCCACGGATCAGCATGCGGGGCACGTGCAACCAGGGAGACCGGGTGGTGAGCATGATGAGCACGCCGGCGGTCGACACGAAGGTCACTCGGTGGCGGACTTCCGCCGCCGATTCTGGATAAGCCTCGCGGTCACCGTCCCGGTCATCCTCATCTCTCCGGGGTTACCACTCGTCCCCGGCGGGCGCATTGTGAACATCCCCGGGGCGGATTGGATCCTGCTCGGACTCTCCACCTTCCTCTACATCTACGGCGGCATGCCGTTCCTCAAGGGGATTATCCGCGAGCTGCGCGACCGCAAGCCCGGCATGATGACGCTCGTCGCGGTCGCCATCAGCGTCGCTTACTTCTACAGTGCGGCGACGGTCTTCGGCCTCGAGGGCATGCCGTTCTTCTGGGAACTCGCCACGCTTATCGACATCATGCTGCTCGGGCACTGGATCGAGATGCGATCGGTCGGGGAGGCCTCCAAGGCTCTCGAATCGCTCGCGAAGCTGATGCCATCGCAAGCGCACCGTCGCAATGAGGACGGCAGCACGATGGACGTACCGCTCGATGAACTCCAGCCGGGTGATCAGGTCCTTGTTCGGCCGGGCGAGAAGATTCCCGCCGATGGCTCCGTCATTGAAGGCGCTTCTGCCGTCAACGAGTCGATGCTCACGGGTGAGTCCGTTCCGGCCTCGAAGTCTGTGGGCGACCCGGTCATCGGCGGTGCCGTGAACGGGGAGGGCGCCTTGGTCGTCGCCGTGATGCGAACGGGAGCTGAATCGTTCCTCTCCCAGGTCATCGATCTGGTGCGTGAGGCGCAGCAGTCCAAGTCCAAGACGCAGGATCTCGCAGACCGCGCGGCGATGTGGCTCACGATCGTGGCGCTGGTGGGTGGTGCCTCCACGTTCGGCGTATGGCTGGCGCTGGGCGAGTCGCTGGCGTTCGCGATGGAGCGGGCCGTCACCGTCATGGTCATCGCGTGTCCACACGCACTCGGCTTGGCGATCCCTCTCGTCGTCGCGGTGTCCACTGCTCGCGGTGCTGCCAGCGGGTTGCTGGTGCGCAATCGTATGGCGTTCGAGAACGCTCGGCTCATCGACGCCGTCATCTTCGATAAGACCGGCACGCTCACGCTGGGGCGCTTCGGCGTCGAGAACGTCACGACGTTCGCTGACATCGACCGCGACGAGATTCTTGCCCTCGCGGGCTCCGTCGAGGAGCTCTCGGAGCACCCGATCGCACGGGCGATCGCGGATGCTGCTGCCTCCAAGAGGCCAGTAGAAGGGTTTGCGGCTATCCCGGGAAAGGGCGCCCGGGGCACCGTCGGGGGGCGCGACGTGCAGGTCGTCAGCCCGGGCCACCTCGCGGCATCGGGTATCGCCGCGCCGGTCGATGTTGCGACGCTCACCGCCGGCGGCAGAACCGTGGTCTTCGTGCTCGTCGACGACACCGTGGTAGGAGCGATCTCCCTCTCCGACATCATCCGGCCCGAGTCCGCCGAAACCGTGCGCAGGCTCATCGAGATGGGCATCGAGCCCATCATGCTTACCGGCGACAATGCTGTTGTCGCTGAGAGGGTGGCGACCGAGCTGGGCATCAAGCGTTTCTTCGCAGAGGTTCTTCCCGCCGAGAAGGCCGCAACTATCCAGAGGGTCCGCTCGGAAGGCAAGGTGGTCGCTATGGTCGGGGACGGCGTGAACGATGCGCCGGCGCTTGCGTCGGCAGACGTTGGGATAGCGATCGGAGCAGGAACCGACGTGGCGGTGGCCACTGCAGACGTGGTTCTCGTGCGGAGCAACCCCGGGGACATTCCGACTGTCATCTCGCTCGCCCGCGCCACGTACGGCAAGATGGTGCAGAAC
>JAHIQC010000360.1 GCA_018902765.1 Actinomycetota bacterium
ACTTTCATCACAATACCGCTCCTGGCCGTCTGCTCGAAGCGCTAGTTAGGTGCATCTTGATGCCTCGTGGGAGCGGGAAGCCCGAGTGCTCCGCGCACGGCCTCTTCGATCGTCAGGTGATTCCCCAGGCCGAAGACAGAGCACGGTTCCTGCTTCGACAACAACCTGCGACCGGTCTCGTCGTGGTACGTGTCCGGCCTCCCGTGTCCGGCGCGGCGGAAGCAGTGAGCGCCAAGCGTGTCCCCGGGCTCCAGATCAAGGTGCATGACGAACTCGAAGTACCCATCGAGCCAGCCACGGCGGTTTACGATCGCCGGGGGGAGGAGCAGCCTGTCGGGCCGGAGATCATCCACGTGCGGCTCAGGTGAGTCCTGCGACGTGTCGTAGATGTAGACGAGCAGACCCGCAATCCCAGAGCCGCTACCGCTGCGAGGGGGAATGTGAGCACTCGTGCTCACCACCCGTCCGAACAGGTACCGGCCATCAAGGCGCATCCGAAAGACATCGCCGACTGCTTGCCGCTTGCGCGAACCCTCATTGAGTCGGTCGAGATGAGGTACCGGGTCAATCAAGGAATCCTCCCGACGCACCGGATTGCACCTAACGTGTTTGGCTTGAGCAGTGAGCGAAGCGAATCTGCTCGAAGCCATTGTTAGATTCTGACTCTACACCGCAACTGCGTGACCGTGAACCTCACGGTCCAGTCGCCCGCCGAGCTCATCCGACGCCACGTCCAGGTCATAATCCGCCTGCAGGCCGAGCCAGAACTGCGGCGTCGTATCGAAGTAACGAGCGAGCCGTAGCGCCGTCTCCGCGGTCACCCTGCGCTTGCCGAGGACGATCTCGTTGATACGCCGCGGCGAGACCCCGATATTCAGCGCCAGCCGGTTCTGGCTGAGATCGAGCGGAATGAGGAACTCCTCGAGCAGAACCTCTCCCGGGTGTACCGGAGCAAGCTTCTTGGTGGTCATGGCTGGCCTCCTCTCTTCTAGTGATAGTCCACGATCTCAACGTCGTAGGCGTCCCCGTCGTCCCACACGAAGCAGACGCGCCACGTGTCGTTGATCCGGATGCTGTGCTGGCCCACACGGTCGGCGCTCAGCTTCTCCAGTCGGTTGGCGGGAGGGCTCCGAAGGTCGTTGATGCCGTGGGCGTTGCTGAGCATCCGCAGCTTGCGGAGTGCGACGGCTTGGATGTCGCCGGGCAGCTTCTTGGAGAACTGCCGGTTGAACACCTTCTCGGTCTCGGAGTCTGCGAACGACTTGATCATGGCCGAAGAGTATAACGCGACACGTCATACGTCAAGCGTCATGGTCATGAATCTAACGTGCTAGGCATGAGCAGACGCGCATGCCCTCTCAGGTCAGTCTACCTTCTGGCGTTCTGCTCGATGCCTTTGTTCGACAGACATGACTGGGCTCGGAGTCACATGCCACCTGCGCCCACGACGGCGCTCAGGTAGTCCGCGGTGCACCACCGCTTCCGTCCGGCGACGGGGACCCTTGCGGCTGATGGCGGTCACAATCTCGCTCTTGATACGAGCTTGCCGAGCACGCCTGCCGCGGATAGAAAGGACTGGGTTCGCGGAATACTCCACCTAGAGGAATGAACCTCTCGGTCGCCCGAGAGGGGGTGACAGAAATGACGACTCATCAAGGAACCATACCGGCCCCCCACGGCTTCTTCGGTCTGCCCTCCACACGGACGGGCCGCGTATCCACATTGAGCTTCCTGCTCGCGCTTGTGCTCATAGTGCTCTTGGCGGCAGTGCCCGGGTTCAAGACGATTAGCATCGGGTCGCTCAACGTGGTTGCCATGATTACGTTCTTGGTCGTAGCCACGGCACTCGTGGCAGGCGCCATCGCGCTGATACGGGACAAAGAACGTTCGTGGATAGTCTGGCTTTCGACTGCGCTCCCGGCGCTCCTCGTAGGTTTCGAGTTGATTGAAGTGCTGTTCGGAGGGTGAGCGAGGCGCCACTCATTCATCACTGAGAGGCTTCCCGATTGCTTCATGCGCGCCCTGAGCGACCCTAGGATGCGCACGAGACCGAGCTCGCTGCGGGTTCTGTCGAACGTGTTGCGCATCAGCTGCGACGGCGCAGCGACACGCCTCCGTCCGAGTGTACATTGCCAGCGCCGGAGTCTGCTGAATGCGCTTGTTCGACGGGGAATCGCCGCGGTCTAGGCCACCGCGATGACAACAGTGCCGCGCTTGTGACCGTTGCCAACATACCGATGGGCTTCGGCGATGTCGGCCAGCTCGAAGGTGCGGTCAACGACGGGCAGCGATGCGCCGCAGGCGGCGAGATCTGCGACGATGGCCAGGTCGTCCCTCCGAAGCTTCGGGGTGCCGTCGTCGACTGAGATCGAATGGCCACCCGCAGCGAGCGCTCGCGCCGACTCCCGCATCGCCGTCGCACTCTTGCGCTTTCCGACGGCGTCGAGGATGAGGTCGTACGCGACTCCGTCTTCCCACATCTCGCCTGTCGTGTAGTCGATCACGCTAGTCGCGCCGAGCGAGCGCACGAGGTCCAGGTTCGACGGACCGCACACGCCCGTGACCTCGGCTCCGAAATGCGTCGCCAGTTGGACCGCGCACGTGCCCACCGCGCCCGATGCGCCGTAGACCAGGACCTTCTGTCCGCGAGAGAGTCCGCCCCGGCGCAGGGAGTGCATCGCAAGCAGTCCCCCATAGGGCAACGCCGCCGCGACGTCGTGAGTGAGCTCCGGTGGCCGAAGCACGATCAGACCGTCTTCGGGCCAGCAGACGTATTCCGCGTACGTGCCGAAGAGATGCCGGTTGAAGCCGAGGACCTCGTCGCCGACGCGGAAGGTGCGGCACTCCGGCCCGACGGCATCGACCGTGCCCGACAGCACCATGCCGAGGATGCGGCGTCGGGGCGCTGACCATCCGAGCGCGATGCGAGCCATCAGCTTGTATGCGGGACTGAGATCCAGTCCACGTACGTAGCAGTCGCTCGAGTTCACGGCTGTCGCCGAGATTCGTATACGGAGGTCGTTGCCCCGCGGCACTGGCTCGGCCACGTCCTCGAGCCTGAGGACCTCCGGAGGGCCGTAGCGAGTGCAGACGGCCGCCCTCATGACGCGCCTGCCGCGACGGACGGTACTGCGGCGTGGGGCAGGTCAACTCCCCGCACCACCGGTTCGGCGGCTATCGCGGACGTGTCGAAGCCCTTGGCTATCAACCACCCGGCGAGAACGAGCTCCTGCACGAAGATGGGGAATGCGAGCGGGATGTAGCTGGTGATGCGGTTGCCACTGAACAAGGAGAGCAGGCAGGCCGCCGTCAGCGCCAGTGTCGCGATCATGCCGAAGCCCGACAGCCAGCGGGGCAGGAGCCGCGCCCGGAAGAACAACAGGTTGTAGAGAAACCCGCCGACGCAGAAGGCGAACACTCCCAGCAACGACGCGGCGTAGGTACGCAGACTCAGGAGCGCGTCACCGATCGCCTGGAGCGATGCTCGGTCCGCTACCCCCGCCACGGCGAACTGCCCGCTGAGCTTGAGCAGGGCGAGCAGGCTCATGGCGCCGATCAGGTAGAACGCCGCTTCCAGCGTCCGGAAGACGACCGAGCCGAGGGCCCTGCCCGCACTCGCCCGCTTCAGGACCGGGTACATCGCTACCGCGATGCCGGCGCACGCGAGCGCGCCGATGACCTTCGCGAGCACGCCCGCAGCCGCCAAGCCGCCGTGAACGTAGAGCTGGGTCAGGTAGTCCGGACCGGAAAAGGAACGTAGGAGAGCGTCGCCTGCGAATCCGGCGACGTCTGCCACGATGAAGAGCAGGCCCGCGATTAGCGCCGCCCTGCGACTTGAACTCCTCCAGTCCAGCACCGCGTTCGGTTCGTGAACAGCATGATCCCTAGACATCTCTTGGTTCCTCCTCTGGTCAGCTCCTCGTCGCGGCGCCGAGGACGTGTGGCCCGGGACGGCTCGAGCGAGTTCGACGTATTAACAGTGTTCATATGCCCACTGCACACTCTCTGTTAACAGTGTTAATATGTCAAGGGGCAGCACCGTATGCGCCTGCCCCGGCCGAAGGAGGCGTCGTCATCGCTCGCACAACGGACAACATGAGGCCACGGGAGACGCTCAATCGAGAGCGTGTTCTGTTCGCGGCCGCGGAGCTCGCAGACGAGCGCGGGATCGACTCGGTCACGATGCGAGCGCTCGGCCGGAAGCTCGGGGTCGAGGCGGCAGCGCTCTACAACCACGTGGCGGGCAAGGACGACCTTCTCGACGGCTTGGTGGAGCTGGTCGTCTCGGACATCGACGTGCCCATGGACATCGACTGGAAGGAGGCGCTGCGGCGCCAGGCCTCGTCGACGCGCGAGCTCTTCGCACGGCACACCTGGGCTGCGGCCCTTATCGACTCACGCGACCGAACCGGGCCGAACAGGCTGTCTCTTGTCGACCGGGTCCTGGGCGTGCTCATGAGGGCCGGGTTCTCCCCGGCTGAGGCTGCGAACGCGACTTTGATCCTCAACAGCTACACCTATGGCTTCGAGCGCGAGAGGCCCACACCCTCAATCCACGGTGACGCAGTCGGTACTGGGGAGGCGCAGGAGGTCTTGGCCGCGATCCCGGACGGGATGTACCCGAACGCGACCCGTGTCGCCAAGGAGTACGCCGCGACGCTCTTCGATCTGGACGCGGCGTTCGGCTACGGCTTGGGCCTGATCCTGGACGGTCTCGAGGGGTCGCTGGAACGAAGGTGAACGCGTCGTCGACTGGCTACGTCGCCGCGGGCGCCACGACCGGTTCACGTCTCGACTCCGTGCGCCACACCCTCCGTCGAACGTGTTGCGCTTGAGCAGGCGCTCAGCGCTTTCATGAGTCTAGCGCTCCTGGCGCTCTGCTCGAAGCGCTTGTTCGACCCACGCGGGCTAACGTCGCCCGCTCCAGTAGTACGGTCGTCTACTGCAATGCGCAACGGCCAGTATGCGCACATGGCCGCCGACGAAGGAGTAGACAAGTGAGTAAGGGAATCCGTTGACGAGCATTCTACGATTCCGGTCGCGCAACACCGCGCACGACTCCGGGTACGCGCGAATGTGATCAATCGCGCTCACCACGGCATCGATGAACAACGAGCCGAGACCCCGGTGCTCTGTGTCGTAGTACGCGGCCGCCTCATTGAACTCGTCGCTGGCGACTTCATGGAACGAGTAGGACGCGATCACCTCAGGCGGGCCCGTGCATCAGCGATGACTTGGTCACCAGGAATCAGTCGAGCCGTGCCCGCGTCAATCTCTGCATCCCGCCGAGATGCCTCCTCGAGCCAGAGATGCTCGACCTCCGCTTCGCTGAGGGTGTCCAAGCTGAGAAGGAGATCGGACGCGAGTTCAGCTCGCTCCTCCGGGCTGAGCTGGCGTGCCACTACCTTGAGTTCCTCGACAGTCATGGTGAACCTCACGTTCTTCGGGAAGCGCCTAACGCCATTGTACGACGCAGCCACGACATCGTCGCTACCGTGGCGTTGGGTCGAACGTGTTAGGCATGAGCAGCGGCCCATACCCTCTCTTCCGCAGTCTACCTTTCGCCGTCTGCTCGATGCCTTGGTTAGTCAGACCTCGCCGAGACATACTTCACGTCAGCCACACCCTCGAAGTGGGCATCCTGAGTCCAGAAGGTCGCGCCCCTGGCACGCGCCATGGACAGGATGATGGCATCAGCCATGGGAAGTGAGGCCTCGACACTGAGCCGCGCCGCCTCGATCGCAGAGGCGCTTGTGAGCTCAACGACTTCACCTTGCTGCATGAGCGCCACTGCTTCGAGCGCCGCACCCTCGCCACGGTCGAGGAGCACGCGCTTGAATACCTCGTAGACGGTGATGACTGGCACGATGAGCGAGGGTGCGTCGGACAGCGGCGTGGAGAAGAACTCCGCGTTGCGCCCATCGCCGAAGAACTCCAGCCACCCTGACGAGTCGACAACGTTCATACACGGTCCTCGTCACGCTCGACGGTGGAGTCAATGCCGGCGAGGAACCCGCGCATGCTCGAGATGGGGCGTACCGGAACGAACTCGATGCGGCCGTCGTACTCGATGGCCTGCACCCGCTGACCTGGATGCAGATCAAGACGCTCGCGGATCGTCTTGGGGATTACCACTTGGAACTTGGGCGAGATGGTGACCGTTGTCATCACGGACTCCTTATCGATGCTGATTTTGTACAACATACAGTATATCGACAGGAGTTTGGTATGGCAACGCCGCGGTCGCAGGGTTCTGACTAACGTGTTGCGCTTGAGCAGGCGCTCAGCGCTTTCATCACAATACAACTCCTGGCGCTCTGCTCGAAGCGCTTGTTAGGAGTCTCCCGCGCGACCCGCGGTACGCACAAACTCCACGAACTGCGCCGGCGAGAGGACCGTAACGCCGACTCGCATATCTGGCGGAAAATGGACCAGGTTGCCTGTCACCAAGGAGTCGGCTCCACAGGCGGCTGCGACCTCGAGGAACGGCTCATCATCCGGATCCGGGAGGCGCTGGTCGAGCGGCGCGGACACGACGACCTCACTTCGAAAGTCGATGTAGTCGAGAAGCGCCGCAACCGAGTCGGGGTCGAACCCGAACTTGGGCCGTGCAAGCACGTCGTCGTACTCAGCGAGAAGACGCGCATCGACACAGAGAACCACCGCCCCCGACGAGACCATCCGGACTATCTCGCCAGGAGGTCCAAACGGCGAGATTAGACCCGAGACCAGCACGTTTGTGTCGAGGACAATCCTCAACGACTACGCGCCTCGCGAACGGCAGCAATCTCAGCGGCGATATCGTCTGAGGTGAGCGCATCGGCGCCACGCGCGACAGACCTACGCTGCATGGAGGAAACCGCATCGATTGCACGATTCTGCCGAAACGCCGCGAGCGACTCCTCGAGATTGGACTCGTTGACCGCCGCCAGAATGGCCACAGGACGGCCGTTGCTTGTGATGACCATCTCACGCTCATCGGGCAGGTCGCGCCAGATATCTGCCGACTTGCCCCGCAGGTCACGAACGCTTACGAACTTCATAGCCCGCCTCCAATCGTGCCCCTATTGTGCACACAATCGTCACCCAGTGCAAGGGGCACGCGGCTTTGGGGAGTACTCCTAACGTGATTGCGCTTAACTCGCGCGCTTGCGCTTTCATTATGCGACATCATGCGCGCGTCGAGTTTGCTCCTATGTCAACTCTACACCGCGACGGCGACGATACCTCCCGTGAAGTCCGCTCGGACCACGGTCGCGGCTCGGGCGTGCTCGTCCCTGAGCATCGTCTTGTAGAGCGTTCGTGAGATATGGCGCTTGAGACACCTGAGCGCCTCTCGCTTGCTCATCCCCTCCCCCTTCTTGCGCTCCATGAACGTGATCGCTGGTGGATGCATGCGGGCCTGGGTGAGAGCAATCATGTGGATCGTGGAGTTCAAGCTGCGGTTACCGGTACGGTTCAAGCGGTGTCTGTCCGACTTGCCCGATGAGACAGGCAGTGGAGCGGTGCCCACATGCATGGCGAACGCCGCGTCACTCCTGAAACGTGATGCGCCCGCTGTCTGGCCGATAAGCTGCGCGGCCGACAGTGCTGAGCACCCCGGTATCTCCATGAGCTCGGGCCCCAGGACTCTCATCCGATCGCGTATCTCTCGCTCGAGGTCCCGGATGTTTCTCGTGAGATCGCGACAGCGCCCGACCTGTTCGAGTGCGATGCGCCT
>JAHIQC010000361.1 GCA_018902765.1 Actinomycetota bacterium
GAGGAAGACCGCACTGCGGCTGAGGTGGCGACTGAGTACACTGCGGCGTTCCTCGGCGCTATGGATGCTTTGGACGTGAAACGCCCAACCGTTCAGCCCAAGGCCACTGAGACCATTCCCGAGATGATCGAGATGGTGCGGGTGCTTATCGAGCGAGGCTATGCCTACGAGGTGGACGGCGACGTCTATTTCTCGGTTCGGAAGTTCGATGGCTACGGGAAGTTGTCCGGGCGCGATATCGATGAGATGAACTCCGGCTCGCGAGTGGATGTTGATGAGCGTAAGACCGATCCACTGGACTTTGCATTGTGGAAGACGGCCAAGCCCGGGGAGCCGCACTGGACGAGCCCCTGGGGCGAAGGTAGACCTGGATGGCATCTTGAGTGCAGCGTGATGAGCGACAAAGAGCTCGGCGTGACGTTCGATATGCACGGAGGGGCCTCAGACCTCATCTTCCCCCATCACGAAAACGAGATTGCGCAGTCCGAGGCAGCAACGGGCCAGCCCTTTGTCCGCTACTGGCTGCACGGTGGGTTGCTCCAGGTCAACGCGGAGAAGATGAGCAAGTCGCTTGGCAACTTCATGCTACTGCGCGACGTTTTGGAGAAGTACGAAGCTTCCGTGGTGCGCCTCATGATGCTTCAGACGCACTATCGCAGCCCGCTCGAGTTCTCGACCGAGCGCCTTGACGAGGCGCGCTCCGCCTACGAGCGTCTTGTGACCCCGCTGCGCGATCTTGAGATGGCCAAGCGTTCGACGGACCGCGGTCTCGCGCTGACCGATGAAGAGACGGCGGCGGTCAGCGCCCGTCTTAACGACGCTACTCACGAGGCTCGGCGCAGCTTCACCGAATCGATGGACGACGACTTCAATACTGCAGGTGCGCTTGGCGCGATCTTCGGGTTGGTGCGTGAGTTGAACTCATTCATCTGGGAGGGTCCCGGAATCGGCCCGGAAGGCGTTCATGCGACACTTCTCGATCACGCAGCTGTCACCATCCGCGAACTGGCTGGGGTGCTTGGGATCGAGCTTGTGACCGAGCGCCGGGAGATCGTCGAGTACCCGCCTGATGTGTTCATGCTGGCGGCCGATTACGCCGGCTACTCCGGTGCCTCAGGCGCCGAGGCCGTCGACGCGCTGCGCAAAGCGCGCGACGTCGCGCGTAGCGAGCGCAACTGGGCGGTGGCCGACGCGATCCGCAATCGGATGAATGACATCGGATTCCTCGTCGAGGACAAGCCGGACGGAACACACATCAGCTACGAAACGCGGTGATCGGGTGTCCACGATCATAGAGGGTCGAAACTCCGTACTCGAAGCGCTTCGCTCCGGGATGCCGCTGATCAAGGTTGTCATCGCCGAAGGGGCGTCCGGCACACCGATCTCCGACATCGAGCATGCGGCCGAGAAGCGGGGCGTTCCGGTCATGCGGGCGCTGAAGAAGAAGCTCGACCAGCACAGCGAGCGCGGCGCACATCAGGGTGTGATCGCTCATGCCGAGCCATTCCCCTTCGCAAGCCTCGAACAAGTCATATGCGCAGCCGACGGCAAGGACCGCAGCCTTGTCGTGGTTCTCGATCACATCACCGATCCAGGAAACCTCGGAGCTATCGTGAGGTCCGTGGAGGTGGCCGGTGGCGACGCCGTGCTGATCCCCAAGCGGCGAACGGCATCCGTGGGCGCCGGGGCGTACAAGACATCCGCTGGGGCCTTGGCGCACCTGCCTGTCGCCCAGGAAGCGAATCTCGTCCGTAGCATCGAGCGACTCAAGGAAGTTGGCTACTGGGTCGCCGGGGCGGATGCCTCAAGCGACACCATGGCCTGGGATGCGCCGCTCGAAGGCCGACTCGTGCTCGTCATGGGCTCGGAAGGCGAAGGTCTGTCCCGTCTGGTGCGCGAGTCTTGCGACTTTCTGGTCGGACTGCCCGTAGCGGGCAAGCTCGACTCCCTGAACGTGGCCCAGGCGACGACCGTTCTGGCGTTCGAGTGGGTTCGCCGAGGAACGACGCGTTGATGCAGGCGCTGGTCGTGGATGGCTACAACGTCATGCATGCTTCTCCGCGCTATCTCGACATCGCCGACAGGGACATCGACGCCGCTCGAGCGGTGATAGTGAA
This sequence comes from Actinomycetota bacterium, assembly GCA_018902765.1. Taxonomy (GTDB): domain Bacteria; phylum Actinomycetota; class Coriobacteriia; order Anaerosomatales; family JAHIQC01; genus JAHIQC01. Next base: position 2,118 of record JAHIQC010000361.1, read on the forward strand.
CGACATCGCAGCCTACGCTCACGATCAGTTCGAGGCGATAGTCGTATTCGACGGAGCGACGAACCCCTACTCGGACGGAACGCCACACGAAGTCGCCGGTGTCCAGGTCATCTTTTCGCCCTGGGGCCGGGACGCCGACGGAGTCATCGAGCAAGAGATCGCGCGAAGGCACGCCCAAGGCCAGCAGGTCGTCTTGGTGACCTCGGACGCCCAGACCCAATGGGTTGGTCTGGGGCTTGATGCATTGCGCGTCTCGTCGGCCCAGTTTGTGGAGCGACTCATCGCATCTGCCGAGGAAGACCGAGGCTTCTTGCCCGCAGGCAGTCCGGGTGCGACTCTCGATGCCCGTATCGACCCTGCCACCCGAGACGCACTTGCGAAGTGGGCCAGGGGCTTGTGATTGGCTTCACTCCGGATTCCTGAGCGGAGATTCAGGGCGTTGTCAGACTTCTTCAGGCTTGTCGGATTCCGTTGACAGTTCGCGAGCCTCCACCCTATGGTCGTCATGCAGCTAATCCGTTTGCCCTGCCGGGGGCGCATCCTTACCACCTGTTATCTGGGGGGTCGTAGGGAGGAAATCGAAGATGGATGCACTAGGACGGGCCGCGCAGCGTTTGCCTGGGGACTGGCGCGGTACCGAACTCGCACTCGTGCGAGCCGCACAAATGGGGGACCAGAACGCTTCGAGTGAACTGGTTCGCAAGTACCGCAGCCTTGTGCGGTGCAAAGCAAGGTCGTACTTCCTCGTGGGTGGGGACCGAGAGGACGTCATCCAAGAGGGTCTGATCGGCTTGTACAAGGCCATGAGAGACTACGACCCATCACGACAGTCGAGCTTCCGGAGTTTCGCGGAGCTTTGTGTCACACGCCAGATGATCACGGCCATCAAGACGGCCACACGGCGCAAGCACTCTCCTTTGAACGGCGCCGTATCACTCTCTCGCTCCACAGGCCACGACGACGACGGCGAGCGCTTGCTCGAGGATATCCTTGCGGCCAAAGAGATATGCGACCCCGCTGACATCGTGATATCAGCGTGGGAGGGCGACAGCATCCGCAAAGGCCTGTGCGAGGCTCTGTCATCGTTCGAAGCGCAAGTGCTTCGGTTGTACATGGATGGGCGCTCCTATCAGGAGATCGCCGAGCACCTTGGCCGGCACGCCAAATCCGTTGATAACGCGTTGCAGCGAATCAAGCGCAAGGTCGAGACGCAGGTCGACAGGTGCCGAGTCTGTTAATTGGGCGTTGGAAAGCCAGCGAGTCGCGTTTACAATAGGGCGCGCTGGCTGGCGTAGCTCAATGGCAGAGCAACGGTTTTGTAAACCGTAGGTTGCGGGTTCGACTCCTGTCGCCAGCTCCATAGCACACAGAAGGCCCGGCCGCTATTTGGCTGGGCCTTTCTTGTGCCATGGGAAGGGGGAGCGCCCCCTTCGGATCATTCCGGCAGACTCAGCAAAGGCAGCGGTGCCTGATCATTCGCCCACAGGATTTCGAACACCTCAACAGGCTCGGCGATGTTCTTGAGCTCGAACGGGCCATGCGTGACTATGCGTAGGCCCTGGGGCGGCCCTGAAGGGATGGCCACAGAAGCCGTGGACAGCACTTGCCCGCCGTCACCGAGATTCATGACCCGCGCGGCGAGGTTGAGAGCATTGCCGATGAAGGGGCGGCCGCTGCGGTCGAGCACGACATCCCCGTCGGCGATGCCGATCCTTACGATGACGTCGCGCTCCGAAGTGTGCGCGGAGTTGTACTCTCGCAGCTTGGACTGCATATCGGCCGCAGCCGCCACTGCCTCTGCAGCTGAGGGAAACGCCGCCACCAGTCCGTCACCGCCTGTGGACTTCCCATTCCCGCCGTGCGCTTCGATGATCGGGAGCAGCAGGTCGCGGTGGCGTTGGATGGCCTTGGCCGACACGACACTGCCGTCTTCCTCGGTCATTTTCGAGAAGGACTTCATGTCCGTGATCATCACCACGCGCTGCGTCATATGCTTGCTCGCGAGCTGATCTTCAGCGGTCGCTATCAGGCGCAGCAGCTCGTCAACGTCGGCGTCCTCGGCGGACATGCTTCCCGGGCGGGTGGCTGAGACGGTCTTGGCGAGAATAGGGGGGAACACCCATTCCCAAATCGCAACGGCGGCCAGGGCCAAGGCCAGCGATGCCGCACCTCTGATAAACAGTGAGCTGGTAGATGGGGGAGTTGAGGCGAGCGATCCGAGAGCTATGGCACTGGCCAGAGCCAGAGTCACGACCGAGGCGCCAGAGGCCACCAGACCGAACGCACGCCGCGCTTTGTCCTCGGCAGGCTTGCGCAGCAGGCCCGCGATCGCCGCACCAGACGCCCATATGACGGGCTGCAGTATCAGAAGCGTCTTGTCCGAGGCGTCGCTGATGACGCGTAGCAGGGCGTTGGGATCGAGAGAGTCGATGGAGGACTTGAGCCACGCGAAGCCAATCAGGTTGGCCGGGGCTGTCGCGAAATCCACAAGCGCGGGGGCAGTTCCCCCGGCATGCACCAGCCCGACCGAGCCGGAACCGGTGATCAGGCCAGCCGCTTCTATCGCCAGGCAGGCCAAGATCGCGACCACCGCACCTTCCGAGGCTCCCATGATGTAGCCACCGATCGCGATGATCCCCCAGACCGGTCCATACGTGGCGGCGACGAATACCGCCATGATCGCGAGGAAGGCCCGCCCGTTGTCCTGGCCCAGATATTGGACTGCGGCAAAGCCAACGACCAGGAACACCGAACCGGCGAGCAGGTCAGCGGCCAAGAGCGGCAGACCCATGGCCACGATCGAAATGAGAACTGCGATCCCAGGGGCGAACAACGCGACCACTCCGACGGTCAGGGCTATGCCCATCGCGATCGCAGTGGGATTGAAAGACATTCCCTGAAGGGCCCATCCGGTCAAGCCGGCGAAAGCCGCAGCGCGCAGCCAGCGCAGGATCTCATTGTTGCTTCTTGTTGTTACCTGAGCCATCGTTCCTCCGCTGATATCGAGCCTATTAGTACCCTACGCTTGCGAGAGTGAGCATGGCGACAAACAACCACCCGGCTGCGGCCACCACCAACCCCGTTGCCGCAATGATCATATGGTAGGCCCGGTCATCGGCCGAGCGTCGCCAGATGTATATGACCCTTGGGGCAAAGGCTGCCAGCATGAACACGGGGCCTACCAGCACCGCCAACAGAAGCGCACTGATTCGTTCGAGCATCCCGAGTACGCGCTGCATGTCAAAGGGGAGCAGGACCCGCCGCTTGGACATCGGTCCAAACACGTTCACGGTCTCATGACCAACGATCGCGCCCATGAACCCGACCGCGACAACCGCGCACGCAAGCGCAAGAGCCGGTACGCCTAGGGACAAAGCCATCCCATCGGTCGTGTCGATATCCACGAGCTGTGCGCCGATCGCCACTAGGGCGACGAGCGAGACGACGTGCAGGCCCTGATCGATGAGAAAGACCGAAAGTCCGCTAACCCGATTCGTAGCCCGGATGCGCACAGTGATCACTTCGATGACGATGTGCGCCGCCATAGCAAGGAGCACGATGTTCCACAGTTGAGCAAGTGCGCCGCCCAGAATGATGGCCGTGCACAAGCCAATGACGACCACGTGGACAAGCAGGCCCCAGACCTTGTCTCGTTTCGCAGCGACCAGCCAGCCTGGCTGGAGCACGAAGTCTCCAAGCAGGTGCCCGAGATACAGCTCCAAGAGCAGCGCCATCCGCCCTCCAGGGCCGATTGTTGTGCCTCGCTGCCTATTGTGCATGAATCCAAGCATTTCGTCTGCTTGCGGGTTCTTGCTCGCGCTTGCGGGTATCCTCTGTTCTAGAAGCCCGAGCATGACCTGACAGGTCTGTAAGGGAACGGCGCCCAACAGGGAGGTTCCGGCACATGGCAAACGAAGAGTTTCTCGCACGCGTACCGATCTTCGCGAACTGTACGCCCAAAGAGATCGAGGCGATCGTCGCAGTGGCCCAGGAGAGCGGCTTCCAGGGTGGTCAGATCATCGTCACTCAGGGAACGCCTGGTCAGGCCTTCTATCTCATCTTGTCCGGCCGAGTGGAGATCATCAGGGATGGGCAGTCCTTGGGGGCGTTTGGCCCTGGCGACTTCTTCGGCGAGATGTCGCTCTTGGACCAAGCACCGCGTTCGGCTACTATCAGAGCGCTTGAACCGACACTTTGCCTCATGCTGTCGAGTTGGGACTTCAAGGCACTGCTGGAGCAGTATCCGTCGATAGCCGTGAAACTGCTGGAGGTTCTGAGTCGTAGACTACGCGTGGCCGACGAGCGTCTCGGTCGCTGACATAGCATTGATGTGCCGCTGCGGGGAGGAGCACGATGTCGAGTGTCACTGGTGCGGTGCTCTTGGAGAGAGTCGCGCAAAGAATAGTCGCCGCCTATCTGAAGAAGGCCGGATATGGCGATGTTCGCGTCGTGACAGGAGGGTCCACGGGTGCAGGCGTTGATATCGTCTATACCGTCTCGGGTCGCCGTGGGAGGATAAAGCTCAAGTCGGACTCCTATTTCGGCACCGATCCCGCAAAGGTCAGCGATCGCGACCTGGTCTTCTATCGACCCGACGCGGGACACTACGCATTCGAATCGATTTCGAACAACATGACCCGCGAGCCCGGCTGGATGTTCAATTCCGAGGCGGACGATCTGTATTACTACTACCTGACCCTGTCACAACCCGAGGACGAAGTGGCCGCACTCCTGAGCGAGCCCGATGAGGTGTTCTTCAGCGAGATCAAGGTCGAGCGAGACGCACTGCATATTCTGCCGATGAGGGCCACACAGAAGTGGTTCGAGGCGCATTACGAGGACTATACGCCGCGCCCCGTCACCGTCGGGCAGCATTCGGCGTGGTACCGCTTGATACCGCGTTCGGATATCGAGGGCAGCATCCAGGGCGCCAGATTGGTCGGCTCCGTCTTCAAGACCGTGGCGTCGTAGCCGATTCCTTTCGGGGCCGGGGCCTTGCGGAGAGTGCGCAGATGATGGGCACGCCCGGCACCGTTGTCGTCGTTGACACCCCTCGGAACGATGAAGTACTATCCGTATGCCTTTCGGCTGGGCGAGTAGTGTGTGCCTTGAGTCAGGCAAAGCAACTTGAAAAGCGTACACAGTAGTCATTTTTTTTGTGGGGGTGTGCCCGAGTGGC
>JAHIQC010000362.1 GCA_018902765.1 Actinomycetota bacterium
AGGCAGCAATTGTCGCACTTGTGGCGTGGATCGGGATCCGGCATCAGATTCTCGGCATGGCACAAGGAGCGGCGCCACTCGATTCCTTCTGTCCGTTTGGTGCGATAGAGTCATTGCCCTCCCTACTGGATGGCACCGGATTCATCCGCAAGATCGGTACGAGCAATCTCGTGCTCCTCGGTTCGCTGGGGTTGCTCACGCTTGGATTCTCCGGCTCGTTCTGCGGCTGGCTGTGTCCGTTCGGTGCCGTGCAGGACTTTCTCGCATGGGTGGGTCGGCTGTTGTTTCGGGGGCGAACCCACCTCGTTCCCGCTCGGCTGCATGCGTGGCTGAAGAACCTGAGATGGGCGCTACTTGCGCTCATTCTTTGGATGAGCGCCAAGTATTTGACCCTGTGGTTCGCGGACTATGATCCTTTCCGAGCCCTGTTCCACTTCAAGGTCGAGTCGATTTTGGCGATTGTGCTCGTGGGTGTGACGATGCTTGGCGGCATACTGGTCGAGAGGTTCTTCTGCCTGTACGCCTGTCCGCTCGGTGCATTGGTGGGAGGGCTTGGCAGGGCCGGCTACATTTCGGTGCGTCGCTCCGAAGAGGCGTGTGTCGACTGCACGTTGTGCGCCCGGGCGTGCCCGTCTCGTATCGCCGTCGACAAGGTGCTGGTTGTGCGCGACCAACACTGCACCATGTGCGCGGAGTGCGTTGATGTGTGCCCGGTACCAGGCGCGCTCGCCCTGTCGTCAGGGGCTTCGGGCGAGTCGCTCTCGCCTGTGATCCTTGGAGTCGCAACGGTCGCGCTGTTCTTCGCGCTCGTCGGGACCGGCTGGGCGATGGGGTGGTGGAGCACCGGCGCTGGATGTGGGGGCTGCTGAAGCGAGTGGCCGGCACTCACGGTTGCTTCGACCACGGCGATGGACGCTGGGATAGAATGATGATGCCGGGCGAAAGTTCGGTGTCATCCTATCGAGGTTAAGGTGGTTGCTCGCATGCGAAAGCTCTTCTCGCGCCTAGGTGTTGTGTTGCTCGTGGCGCTCTTTGCCATGGTCCTGCCGGCGCAGGTCTTTGGCGCACCGGTCAAGCTTGATGACTCCACGCTGTTCGTGCAGTTCTGGCCTGAGGGTGAGGCCGGCACCAATGTCGTCATCGTAGGCGTTGAGCTCAACGCCGGGACCACACTGCCGGCGACAGTCCGATTGCCGATTCCCAAGGGTGCGACGGTGTTTTGGGCCGGCGAGATAATCGGGCCCGATCCGGCCACTGACATTCAGCGCGATTTCAAACTTGTCGACGGCGCTGAAGGTCAGCTCGTGGAATTCACGGTCGAGACGACCCGAGCGGTCCAGTTCGACGCGACCGTAGGTGCAATAGACATCGATGGCGACGACATCGTCACATCGCTTCAGTGGCTCCAGTCGATCTCAAGCAAGAGCGTCTCCTTCGCGGTGCGTGTCCCCGCAGCGGTCGACGACATCAGGATCACTCCTGAGCCGCCAGCCGGCGATCCCCAGACCAACTCGGTCGGCGAGAAGCTCTACACGTTGGCTGACCAGATTCTCGTGCCCGGCGACACGACGAAGATCGAAGTGCGATACCGGCGCGCCGGGCTGGCTTCGGAATCCAGTGGTCCGAGCGTACTTGTCATCTTGGGTGGACTGCTCGCGCTGGCTGTCATTGCGCTCGTGGTCGCGCTCGCTGTTCAGAACAAGCGACGCGTCGCCGAGGAAGACTGATCCGCGCACTCGAGCTGCCAACATTCGCTTGACCGACCACTATATCCATATGTTGCTGGCGTCTTTCTGCTGTGACAGAATCGGTTTCGGCCGAGGTGGCCTTGGCGAAGACAGCGGCTGCACTTTACAGACGCCGATGACGGCTGGGTGAGCGGTCGCGCGAGTGTGTCCCGCACGTGCGGGACGGAAGGATGGATCGGCATGCCCGAAGGTACCGTCAAGTGGTTCAATCCGGACAAGGGTTATGGCTTCATCACGGTTGAAGATGGCGAGGACCTCTTCGTACATTTCAGCGAGATACAGATGGACGGGTTCAAGACCCTCGAGGAGGGCCAAGCCGTGATCTTTGAGATCACGACCGGGCAGAACGGCAAGCCCCAGGCGAGCAACGTGCGCGCGGGCTAGTTCTGCACTGAGACGTTTTCGTGTGCAAAGGCGGCCTTTGTGGCCGCCTTTGTTGTTCAAGCTGCTCGGGCCTGTTAGTTTTGCCGAGGCGGCATTCAGCTCAGACTTTCCAAGGAAGAGGCATTCCGGTTGCTCTACGTGTTTGTGGTCTCATCGGTGCTCATCATGATCGGCGAACTCGCCGACAAGTCCCAGCTGCTCGCACTCATGCTCGCGACGCGCTACAAGGCGTGGCAAGTCCTGCTGGGTATTCTCATCGCCACCTTCATCGTTCACTTCTTCTCGACGGCATTTGGCGTATTTGCCGGCCGACTCATTCCAGATGGTGTCTTGCCGTGGGTGAGTGGGCTCATGTTCGTGTTCTTCGGCGTGTGGACTTTGCGCGGCGATACGATCGATGATGAGGACGGTGCTGTCGGTCGCTGGACCAGGTTCGGGCCTGTGGCCGCCGTGGGCGTCGCCTTCTTCTTCGCGGAACTCGGCGACAAGACGCAGATCATGACCATCGCGATTGCGGCCGATCCGGGTGGTGCGATCCTTGAGTTTCTCAAGGGTCTGGGTCCGGCCTTCTCGGCGCGAATGGCCTCTGTCGGTCTTGTGCCGACAACCGATCTTCCGGTCGCCGTCCGATTCTGGGGCGTGACCCTGGGCTCCACGGTCGGAATGGTGCTCGCCGATGCGTTAGCCAT
>JAHIQC010000363.1 GCA_018902765.1 Actinomycetota bacterium
CGACGCCGTACTCTTCGCCGTGGCGGGCCATGAAATGGAGAAGGCTGGATGCGGGCGTCATGGGATAGGCGCAGTAAAGTCCCACGCCCGCAGCAAGCGCTCCGAGCCCGAAAGCTTCGTTGCCATCCACGAGGATTCGCGGCTCTGCGTCCGGTCGAATCGCCATGCGTGTAGGGAAGGAGCAGGCGTGGGACTCCGCGTGCGCATGTCCGGAGGCCGCAGCGGCGATGTTTTGCTCGGCGACCTCGGGCGCTTTGTGGCCGAACTGTTCGCGAATCGAATCGGAGAGCGGCTCGAGCGGGAATCCAAGGTGGCCCAGTACCGCCCCCAGGGCAGTGATGTTGCGCATGATCTTGATGCCGCCCACTTCGCGTACGATCTCGGCCAGCGGCACCGGAACCGCACAGAAGCGATCCGAATCAAACCCCTCCACGGCCGTGACGTCACCATCAGCTGGGTCATAGATGATCGCAGCGCCGTCCGTGAGCTCCTGTACGTGTAGCGGAAAGGTCGCAGCATCGAGCGCCACGAGGACGTCGGTAGCGAGCACATGGGAGTGGATCGGTCGGTCGCTGACTCTCAGGTGGTAGGTATTGTGACCACCCTTGATAAGCGATGGATACTCCGTGAGATCGAACGTCTCATAGCCTGACCTGGCGAACACGCGGGCCAATGATTGCCCGGCCGCCTTGATCCCGAAGCCTGCGGGTCCGCCGATTCTGATCCTGACCTCGATATGTTCCGTTTCAGAGACGGGCGTCATAGAGTCCCCTTCGTGTTCGACCATGTTCGGACCGCGCTACTCAATGGTTTCTTCCCGTTCGCGCGCGTCTGCTGTGCCACATGCGATAATCGGTTGATGATAGCTGACACGGATATCACTTCAGGCCCCGCACGCCCCACCTTGGTACTTGGGGTCACGGGATGCATCGCGGCGTACAAGGCCTGCGAACTCGTACGCGCGCTAGTCAAGCAAGACGTGCGGGTGAAAGTCGTCATGACCCAAGCTGCGACGCGTTTCGTAGGGCCCGTCACGTTCAGAACACTCTCTGACGAGCCGGTCACCACTTCCCTTTGGGACGACCCGGGTTCCTCGGCGGTTCATCATGTTTCATTGGCCGAAGAGGCCGATGTCATGCTCATCGCGCCCTGTACCGCGAACGTCATGGCGAAACTGGCCAGCGGACGGGCCGACGACATCCTGAGCACCACCGCGTTAGCTACCGAAGCGACGATCATCTTAGCTCCGGCAATGAACACCCACATGTGGCGCCACACGGCAACCAGAGCCAATCTGGAGACGCTTCGCTCCCGAGGCGTGATCGTTGTCGAACCAGATGCCGGCGAGCTGGCCTGCGGCGACGTCGGCGAAGGACGTCTCGCTGCGCTTGAGCGTATTCTCGAGGTCACGCAAGCGGAACTCAGTCGTTCGAGAGATCTCGTTGGAGTGCGAGCTCTAGTCACCGCAGGTCCAACTCTCGAGCCGCTGGACCCAGTGCGATTCCTGGGGAACCGCAGCACCGGTAAACAGGGATATGCAGTCGCCGAGGAACTCGGCCGACGGGGTGCACGTGTCGTTTTGGTCAGCGGGCCTACGAGTCTACCCGACCCGTTCGGTGTGACGACCATCCGCGTGAACACCGCGCTTGAGATGCAAGCTGCTGCGAACACAGTCTACGGCGATGCGGACGTAGTCGTGTCGGTAGCGGCTGTTTCGGATTTTCGGCCGGAACATGTCGCTGGCGACAAGATCAAAAAGGATGACGCGCCTGAGGCGCTGGTGCTGGTTCGCAACCCCGATATCTTGGCCGAATTCGGTGCCGACAAGGGTGAACGATTCCTAGTTGGCTTCGCTGCCGAGACCGTCGATACCCTTGAACACGCGCGGCAGAAGCTTGTCGCGAAGAATCTCGACCTGGTGGTCGCCAACGACGTGAGTGAGCCGGGCGCGGGTTTTGGACATGACACGAACAGGGTCGTGTTTGTGACTCACGAGGGCGACGAGCACCTTTCATCTATGACCAAGGGAGAGGTCGCGCGTCGGATCGCCGACAAGATCTCTGCCCGAACTCGCAAGACACTCTAGAGAGGAACCGAACATGGGTTTGACCGGAGCTGCGAAGAAGCTATCGGCCTATATCGGCGAGGCGGACATGTACGACGGGCGCTCGCTGCATGAGGCGCTCGTGGAACAGGCCCGCATTGCGGGATGTGCAGGCGCTACCGTGGTGCGTGGAGTCTCAGGCTTCGGCGCCACGAGCCGCGAGCATGCCAAGCACGGGATGCGCATGTCCGTTGACCTGCCGCTGGTGGTTCACGTGATTGACGTTCCCGACAAGATCACGGCACTCGCGGAGGTCTACGGAGCGATGGTCGCTGACGGTCTACTTACCGTCGAGGACGTCAACGTTCTCATGTATCGAGGCGGGATGACCGGCGGCCCAGACGCAGAATAGGGGAGCGGATGGTTGTTGATTCGCCGTCCTGTGGTGTGCTTGTGGCGTTTTGGTACTTGAACCCATCGCTGACGAGCCGTAAGATACTGCCTTGCCGCTTGCGGCGAGTTTCGGGCTGTGGCGCAGTTTGGTAGCGCACTTGACTGGGGGTCAAGGGGTCGCAGGTTCAAATCCTGTCAGCCCGACCAGCACTTGACAGAGCATGCAGAGTGACGTGCTCTAGGCGACAAGATGGGACGGCCGCTGGCCGTCCCATCTTGCGTGTAACCAGCTCCTGGGAGCATGGAGATCCCCCTGTGCAGACGCCCGTTGACATTCAGGGATGCGATCTTATACTTAGTTCAGCGCAACTAAACAGGTGGAGATGATGAACAGACTGCAGCGCATGACCGAGTTAGTGGAGGCCCTGACCCTGCTGCTTGGCGCGGCCCACGCCAGCTTCATGAGCGCCGCGTTGGCAGAGGGGCTCAACCCAAGGCAGTTGGACTATCTGACAGAGGTGTCACGCCTCGGCGATCCGACTATGGGCGACCTTACCAGGAGCATGGGGCTCAGCGGGCCCTCGACCACTGTCATCATCAGACGGCTCGTCGAGCTCGGCTACGTGGAGCGAACCCGGTCCGATGAGGACGGAAGGTCCTATCGCGTCCAGTTGACCGACAAGGGGATGGCACTGGAGAGGCTTCACAAGCGTTCGCATGCTGAGCTGGCCGGCGTCCTGATGCGAAACCTGGACGACGCTGAGGTCGATCGACTGGCGGGCCTCTTCGAGAAGGTCGTGGAGAAGTAGGGCCATTCCTTTTGTCCAAAGTAATAAGTTCACGCGAAGTAAATAAAAAACCCGAAAGGTGACGAGATGAAGGTACTTGTGTACGGTGCCGGCGTGCTTGGCAGTCTGTATGCCGCGCGGCTGAAGGAGTCGGGGCATGATGTGACCGTACTGGCCCGCGGCAAGCGATTCGACGAGATCGAATCGCGGGGGATTGTGCTGGAGCACGCGCTCAAGGGCACCCGGAGCGTCACCACGGTCGCCGTGACCAGGGAACTACACCCGCAAGACGCCTACGACCTGATCCTCGTCGTCATGCGCCGCAATCAGGTAGCTGATGTCTTGCCTGCGCTCGCGGCGAACAAGAAGTCCAGGCTGGTCGTCTTCATGGTCAACAACC
>JAHIQC010000364.1 GCA_018902765.1 Actinomycetota bacterium
CCTCTTTGAGAGTGGGTGCATATAGTTCGCTCGCGCGAAGCGCGACTCGGTTGCGTGACATACGGGACTAGAACCTCCTGGATAGCGGACGGGCCGCGCTTCGAGAGCACGGCCCGCTCGAAACGATACTTCTTCGGCAGTCTACCCGATACCGCGGTCCTCGGGGTGGACCGACTCGATGAGCTCATCGGCTCCGCTGACCAGACTCATGATCATTCGGGCCACGAGATCCTGAACGATGATGGTAGAGCGATTGCCCTGTGCTTGGAATGCGTCCTTGAGCGCGGGCTTGACGGACGGATCACCCGACAGTTCCAAGATCACGTCGATCTCGGACGCCTTAGCTGCCAGCACGCTCGCGTGCTCACAGTAAAAGACGCCGTTCGCTCGGGCCAACTCGGCTCCGCTGCTGTTCGGGTCGACATCGGCAATCCCGACGATCGAAATGAACGGGCGGCCCATCAGTTCCTTGATGAGCGGCGTCGCAGCGCGTCCGCCCCCGACAATGGCAACGCGAATGACCTCTCCCATGACTCCTCCTAGGTACGACCGGCATTCGAACCTTCTTGCCGAGGATAGCGCAACGAAGCCCAAAATGGAGTTTCGAATGCGTGTGAAGCCCGGGGCATCTCACACGGACGTAGGCAGCTACGCGTTCTCAGCGTCCAAGCGATCGATCTCGGCCATGAGCGCCTCGACGATCTGGTCCTCGGGCACCTTCTTGAGCGCCTCGCCCTTGGCGAATATCAGGCCCACGCCCTTGCCTGCAGCAACGCCGATGTCGGCATCTCGGGCCTCCCCCGGTCCGTTGACGATGCAGCCCATGACGGCCACCTTCACCGGGGTGCGTCGAGTGCGCAAACGCCGCTCGATCTCTTCGGCAACCGGAATCAGATCGACCTGACAGCGGCCGCAAGTGGGACAGCTCATCAGCTCGGGGCCAAGACGGCGAATGTCCAAAGCGCCGAGAATCTCCCACCCGACCAAAACCTCCTGAACGGGATCGGCCGTAAGCGAGACTCTGAGCGTGTCCCCGATGCCCTCGCGCAGTAGCACCCCGATACCGACCGACGACTTGACCGTCCCGGACACCGAAGTACCAGCTTCAGTGACCCCGATATGCAGCGGATACGGTACGCGTTCGGCCAAGAGCCGGTACGCATCGATCGTGGCGTTCACGCTCGATGCCTTCGCTGAGACTACGATGTCTTCAAATCCGCGGCTCTCGAAGTGCTCGCAGAATGCCTGTGCACTTGCCGCGAGCTTATCGGCCAACGGCCAATCGCGGTCATGGTATTCCTCGGCAAGGGAACCAGCGTTGACGCCGATGCGGATCGGGATGCCCGCTTCGCCAGCCGCTTCGATGACCGCGTCCACGCGCTTGGTCGCTCCGATGTTTCCCGGATTGATGCGCAGTTTGGCGGCTCCCAATGCGGCCGCTTGGATGGCAAGTCGATGATCGAAATGAATATCAGCGACCACGGGGATCGGCGAGGAAGCGCATATCGCACGAAAGCCGTCGAGAGCTTCGGCGTTAGGGATGGCGACCCGGACGATCTCGCAGCCAGCCTCGGTCAAGCGAGCGATCTGGGCGAGAGTGGCAGCCGGATCACTCGTATCGGTGTTGGTCATCGATTGCACGGTCACAGGAGCACCGCCGCCGACGGCCACGCCGCCGACCGATACCGGACGAGTCTGCCTGCGCTCGATCACGAACCCTCCCCCCAAGGCGTGGATGCCGCTTGCACCCCGCATCTACGCGTTAACGAAGTACCGCAGGACGTCAGCGTACATGAGATAGCCGATGAGCGAGAACAGCATGAGCGCGCCAGCCAGGCTGAGTCCGATCTGCAGCTTGCGTCCGAGCGCTCGACCGGCGATGCGCTCGAACAGCTCAACCACGATCTTGCCGCCATCCAATGGCGGGATCGGCAGGCTGTTCATGATGCCCAAGGATAGCGAGAGCAACGCGATGAACTGGGCGTATCCCACGGCCTTGCCGTACTTGACGACATTCGCGGCTTCCACGCTCACGCCAACCACGCTGCGGGCATTTTGCGCGACTATCTTGAATGTCTCGGGATTGAAGAACGCCATGATCAGCATGAACGAGTCTCTCGTCCACTGCAGACTCTCCGCGAATGCCTGAACGGGACTCAGGGAGACATGTCTGATGCGGCCCGAGGTGATGCCCAGTAGCGCCCCCCCGGTATCCGGGTTCTTGGCAAACGTGATATCGATGCTGGTGCTTGAGCCCGCACGCTCGTAGACAAGGGTGCCCGAGGAGTCAGGAGGTGTGATCGACAGGTAGTTGATAAGCCCGTACCAATCATCAAACTGCCGCCCGTTGATGGACGTGATCACGTCGCCTGACCTAAGGCCAACCGCCTCTGCGGGAGTACCGACGCCGATCTCCGAGATCGTCATCGACGGCACGTCATATCCCCAGACGCTGAGTACGACCGTGAAGATGATGATCGCGGTGACGAGATTGACCAGTACACCGGCGGCCAGCACCGCAAGGCGCTTGGTGGTCGTAAGTCCCCGGTAGGTCCGCTTGCGCGCAGCCCCGAGCATTTCCTCGGCGTCTTCATGATGC
>JAHIQC010000365.1 GCA_018902765.1 Actinomycetota bacterium
TCTCAGCGCACCGCCACACTGCGTACAGCGTCCTACCACCAGCTCCGGCCCCTTCTTGGTGGGGCAATCCGCTGCTAGACACATAATGCGCACGGGACGCTTGAACTGCATCACGCGAACCTGCGGCGAACCACAGACCTCGCACATCTCCTCGACAGCCGCGAACTTGGCGTTCTTGGGCAGCGGATAGGTGACGTCGCAATCCGGGTACCCCGAGCAGCCCACGAAATAGCTTCGGGTCTTGGGCGAGTACTTGATCAGAAGATCGTGCCCGGACTTGGGGCACAGGCCCACCTTGGCGTCCTCATCGGCAGCGACCTTGAGTGCCTCGCCCACCTCCGGGATGCTGTCCAGCAGTACCGCCATGACGTCGGACAGCAGCTTGCGCGAGTGACTCACGACGCCCTCGCGTGTGGCCCGGGCGTTCGCGATATCATCCATCTCACGGTCGAGCTCGCCGGTCATCTCGGGGTTCGTGATGCGCTCGGCGCGAAGCACCAGCGCGTCGATGACCGAACGTCCCTTGAACGTCGGTTCGGTTGGATCGCTCGCTATGTACTTGCGGTCGTACAGCGTTTGGATGATGTCGTGGCGGGTGGCCTTGGTGCCCAACCCGCGCTTCTCCATCTCCTGGATGAGCCGGCCTTGCGAAAAGCGCGCAGGCGGCTGGGTCTGCTTGGCCTCGGTTGAGGCGCCGAGAAACTCGCATGTCTCGCCCTCGACGAGCCCGGGAAGCTGCTCCTCTTTCTTGAGACCGTAGTGGTACACGGCGCGGTACCCGGCACTGATGACCACGTCTCCGCGAGCGATGAACCGTTCTTTGCCCACTTCGAGCACGGCCTTCGTGCTCTCAAGCACCGCAGAATCCGACAGCGTGGCCAGGAACCGGCGGGCGACGAGGTTGTACAGTCGGTACTCATCGGGCTTGAGCTTGTCGGGGTCGGCCGCACCGGTCGGGTGGATCGGCGGGTGGTCGGTGGCCTCTTTGGCGCCTCTGGTCGCGGTCAGCGTGCCCTTCGCGAGCAAACGACCCACGTGCTCGTGATACGCAGCGACCTTATCGAGTTCCTTGAGGATCGCGCGGATGTCGAGACTGGGCGGGTACACCGTGTTGTCGACTCGCGGGTAGGAGATGAGACCGTCCATGTACAGGGACTCGGCGATGCGCATGGTGCGCGCAGGCGTGAACCCCTCGGCCGAGGCCGCCGCCATGAGCGAGGTGGTATTGAACGGCGCCGGTGCCTTGGCCGTGCGGCGATTGGTGGTGAGCTCCACGATCTGGGCGCGCCCGACGCCGTCGACGGCGTCCATGACCCGCTTGGCCTCTACCGCCGAGGAGAACCTATCCTTCTCGTGCGTACCTCCGAACTCGGGAGTGAGCGCCTCGGCCGCATCATCGGCGCTGAAACGGGCCTTCACGACCCAGTAGTCCTCGGAGACGAACGCTTCGCGCTCGCGCTCGCGATCCACGATGAGCTTGAGCGTCGGGGTCTGCACGCGCCCGGCCGAAAGCACATCGCCCCAGGCGCGTTTGGCGGCCTTGTTCGAGGTCATGGTGAGGTAGCGCGTGAGCACAGCACCCCAGATAAGGTCGATGTCGCGACGTGCAGCGCCCGCGCCCGCCAAATCGTCGTCCAGCGGACCGATCTCAGCGAATGCACGCTCGATCTCATCTCTGGTGATGGCAGAGTAGCGGACTCGAGCGATGGGCAGCGAGGAGTTGGCTCCCAGCACGACGTTCCGGGCATCAGCTCCGATGAGCTCGCCTTCGCGGTCGTAGTCGGTCGCGATCACGACGTCGGTGGCCTTCTTGGCCAGGTTCTCAAGGGAGCGGATGATGCCCTTCTCGGCGGGCTCTTCGACAAGCGGTGCAAAGACCATCTTGTCCAGTTCATCGAGCTTCCACTTGGCGAAGTCCTCATGGAAGTCCACTCCCATGATGTGGCCCTTCAGGCCGATCGAGATCCAGTCCTCGCCATCACGACGAAAACGGTAGATCGGAGTGGAGTAGACCTTATCCGCCTGAGGCTTGCCCACCGCGAGTATCTCGGCGAGCTTCTTGGCGGCGATGTTCTTCTCGGCAATAACGAGCTTCATTGTGTTCCGTTCAGGCGCGGGGCCGGTATCATGCCCCTGTTCGGGCTGAGGCGTTCAGCAGAGTATATACTGCGCCGTCAAGCCCATCCCCTGCACGAGTGCCGGACTACAGCCCGACAGAAGCCGCTTCCTGCTGCATCGCATCGAGCGACAGGGCGAGGAACTCCTCGCGAGAAAAGCCAAGTTCCTCGCAGGCGGCCATCTGCTCTCGGGAGGCTCCGCGAGCAAAAGCCTTCTCCTTCCACCGCTTGAGCAGTGAGCTGAGCTTCACGGCCTCGAGCTTCTTCTCCGGACGCACCAATGCGGCCGCAACGATGAAGCCGGTGGTCGGATCGGCAGCATACAAAGCCAGGTCCATCTGGGACTCTCGGGGTGCCTTGTCGGCGTGTGCCAGAATCGCGTGAATGATCTCATCGTCGACGAGTCCCGCGAGCTCTCGCGCCGTGATCACCCCGTGCTGTTCGAAATCCTCTGCGGTCTGCGCGTAGTCAAGGTCGTGAAGAAGCCCTGCAAGGGCCCAGCGGGCCACGTCGTCGTCTGAGAGCTCGAAGTGCCTCGCTAGCGCCTCCATGATCAGTTCCACGGCTACACAGTGGTTCACGAGGTTGCGGTTCCCGATACGCTCGTTGACCAGTGCGAATGCCTCTGCGCGATCCATGACGCCTCCCTGGCGACGCATCGGGGCTCTTACGACTGCGCGCGTGCGGCTCTGGCGCTCTCGATGCGCGCGATGAGCCATTCGGCCCAAGCGTCGATGCCGTCGCCCTTGGTGGCGCTCACGGGAAAGACCGGGGCTGAGGGGTTCAGTGAGTGGACGACCTGCCGAAACTCCGACTCGTCGAAATCGAACACGCTCAGGGTGTCGTACTTGTTCAGGATGACCGCCTCGGCGACCCCGAAGATGTTCGGGTACTTGTACGGCTTGTCATGGCCCTCGGGAATCGAGAGGATCATGACCTTTGCGTCCTCGCCCAGATAGAAGTCGGTCGGGCACACGAGGTTGCCCACGTTCTCGATGATGATGATGTCGAGCGAGGCCAGATCGAGCGCGTCGATTGCGCGCTTGATCATGTCACTCTCAAGATGGCACGCACCCCCGGTGTTGATCTGTACGGCGGGGATGCCGTGCGCGCTGATCTTCTCCGCGTCGACGCGACTTGCGATATCGCCTTCGATGACCGCGATGTTGTAGCGGTCCCGCAGCGCGGCGATGGTGGCCAAGATGGTCGAGGTCTTGCCCGCACCCGGAGAGGCCATGAGATCCAAGACGAACACATCATTAGCGTCGAACAGCGCACGGTTCTCAGAAGCCAGACGCTCGTTGCGATCCAGGATCGGTTTGCTGATATCGATCTCCATGCTCACTCCCCTGCGCCCGACGCGGTGTCCGCGTCTGAGCCATCTTTGTCAGTCTCGTCGCCCTCGGACGGCTCCGCGCCAAGCGGCGCGTCGTCGATCTCAATGCTGTCGATCGTGAGTTCCCTGCCCGTGAGCAACTCACACAGAAACCCGCCACACGTCGGGCACACGATCTCAAAACGACCGTGCTCGAACTCAATGTCGCATGACACGCATCGCGACGAGGCTCCGATGTGGTTCACGGTAAGTGTCGCGCCCTCGGCCATGGTCCCGGGTGTCATCGAGGTGAACGCGAAGTCCAAGGCGAACTCCTGGATCTCGGTGAGTTCACCGACGCTGATCTTGATCTCAGTGATGCGGGCGGCGCCCTGTTTGGAGGCCGCCTCGACCGACGCATCGAGAATACTGGCTACAATGCCCATCTCGTGCACGTGGGAACTCCTCGGCTAATCGTCAAGCTCTCGCTGAGCGCGAATCCGCTTAGACAGCAGCACCCTGGCGAGGAGCAGACTCGCTTCGTACAGGACAACGAGCGCAGCGAACAGTGCGCCCATGGTTACGGGTGACCAGTCGGGCGTTGCTACGGAAGCGACGACCATCATCACGATGTATGCAACGCGCCAGTTCGCCCGAAGCTTGGCGTAGGGAACGATGTCGAACAACACCAGATAGAAGACCACGACGGGCAGCTGGAAGCCTACACCGAACGCGATCACGAGCAAGATCGCCCCTTGGAAGTACGTCGATGCGCTCGGCATCACGGTCACGCTATCCCACGCCTGACCGACCATCCATTCGAACGCAGCCGGCAGGACAATGGAATGGCAGAAGACCACTCCTCCGGCGAACAACACGACCATGGCCATGAACGTGGGCAGAACCCACTTGCGCTCTTTGGGCCGAAGGGCGGGCATGAAGAACGCAAATACCTGCCAGATGATGACCGGACTGCCGATCACAAGTGTCGCGTACAGAGAGATCTTGAACTTCAGGGTGAAGTTCTCGAACGGGTTCAGGGTCACCAATTGCTTGCCGTCAAAGATGTGCAGGATCGGCGCCATAAAGAAGTCATATATCTGAGGCGCGAAGGTATACAAGGCCATCGAGCCGATGAAGATTACTGCGGCAATAATCGCGAGCCGCTTGCGCAGCTCGTCGAGGTGTTCGAAGAAGGGCATCCGCTGGGGTCCGATGGGCATGGTTTCTCGAGGGGCCCGCGGGCTACTCCTCGTCCTCCTCGTCCTCATCGTCCTCGTCATCAATGGCGTTGACGTTCGCTGCCTGCGAGGACACGCTCGCGCGCTGGTCGCGCTCGGAGCCATATACCTCAGCGCGAATCATCGACTCCATGGATTCCTGGGCGCGCTTGAATTCGTTCATGATCTTGCCGACGGTGCGACCGAACTCAGGCAGCTTGTCAGGGCCGAAGATGAGCAGGCCGAACACCACTATCATGAACAGTTCTGTACCGCTGATGCCGAACACTGCAGATACGCTCCCGCGTTCTAAACGAGGTGGCGAGATGCCGCCTGAAGAGGCCGAGGTACGAGTCTAGGGCGAGGCGGGCCCGCAGGCAAGCCGAACATCGGGTCGCATGCTAGAACTCGAGGGCGCGCTCAAGTGTGTCGAATATCGGAAACACCTTGTCGAGCCCAGTGATGCGGAAGATCTTGAGGATGTTCTCGCGGCTACACACCAGCCGAATTGCTCCCGAGTTCTCCTTCACTCTACGAAGACCACCCACGAGAACCCCGAGACCCGAACTGTCGATGAATCCCACTTGCTCGAGGTCCACGAGAATGTTCACGCAACCGCCCTCGATGCTCTCGACGAGGCGCTCTTTGAGTTGCGGAGCCGTGTAAACGTCAACTTCACCAACCAGAGCGATGACACACAGTCCTTCGGACCGGTCGACCTTGATATCGAGTTCCATACGTTCCGCCTGCCTCCTCGCAAACTCATGTTCGCTGCTTCGGATTGTACCTTGGGCGAGGCGACCTTTCCATGCCGAGGTGTGCCGAGGCACAAGCGTACTCGGTCCCAGCTGCCGTGCGGTAGTGCCCTCGGGACGGTTATTGGGTACAACCGAGGTGAAGACCGATGGAAGGACACGGATGGCACTGGGCATCGAACTTGCGGAGAAGGACTCTCATTGGCTGCTCTCCCTGACCGGGGATTTGGACTACGGAGAGTGTTCGGCGTTCCGCATGAGCATCGATCGCATCCTCAAAGCGTCACCGCCAGCGGCGATCGTCGATCTTTCGGCGCTGGAGTACCTCGATAGCTCAGGCTTGGGCCTGTTGCTGAGCCTGTCCAAGGAGTACGGCGCCCAGGGTGGCCGACTGGTTCTCGTCACAAACGAGACCGTGGACAACATCCTGTCGCTAACCCGTCTGAGTGGCATCTTCTCGACGGCCACGACTGTCGACGATGCCACCACGGTCCTCGGAATCACGGACGCCTGAGCGAGACTCGCCCAGGCGTCACGGTTGCGAGCACGTGTGTGACATCGCTTACTGCGACGACGCATCGAAACCTTACGGTGTTGAAGTTGGTACGACTCCCGAACCCTTGGCGGCAATGCTCTTGGCAAGCTCAGGGTCGCCGCTGTTGCCGGAAGGATCCAAAGCAATGTACGTGTTGGCAGCAGCAGCCGCCTCGGTCGTCAGACCGGCTGTATCGTAGAACAGGGCCGCGTTGAAGAACGCTGGGGCGAAGGTCGGAGCGTCGGTCATGATCGGCTCCACCAGCGCAATGGCTTTGGCCGTGTCGCCACTGTAGTAATGAGCAATGGCTGCGTCAGTCGAGACCGCCGGATCCCCCGGCTGCAGCGCCAGCGCGCGATCGTAATACAGGGTTGCCGAGAGCCACACCGGCTTGTCCGCGCCTGCGATCTTGGCCTGCTTGATCTCGATACCCCAGTCGAAGTATGTGTTGCCCAGATTCACGAGCACGGTATAGCTCGTAGGATCGCTGGCCAACGACTGTTCGAACGCCGAGACGGAACCGGTATATCCGGCAGCGATCGTCTCGAGCTGCCCCGTGCTGCCCGTCTGACCCGAGCCGCTGTTCGCGGTCAGCAGGCCCAAGCTGGCCCAGGGCAGGAAAGACAGCACGATCAGCGCCGAGACGGCGATGATGCCGATCTTGACGATCGGAGAGGCTTTCTTCTTATTGATTGCCACAGGAGACGCCTCCTAGAGGATTGGAAATCGTACAGGCCCGAGCGACGACACCGACCGGGCCCGCACAAGTATACGATGTGTGTCGCCTACGGAGTCGCGGTTGCTGATCCCGTAGCTTCGCCGCCGGGGACGGCACCGATATCCGGATGGCCCGACGGCAACTCGCCGCTCTGGAGCTCCTCGGGGCTCAGCTGGGGAGCCGCAGCACCCGTGCCCGTCGAGGTGGGAGCCGGCACGCCGGTGCTCGCGCCAGCGGGGATGATGATTCCGATGATGATTCCGACGAGAAGCGCGACCACGCCGATGAGAGACGCCACGGTCATGCTCACGCTCTGCATGCCCGCTGCCGGTACGGCCGGGGCCTTTTCGGTTGCCGCACGCTCAACGCGCTCGGCCGTCTTGGCTGACTTGTCTTCTGCCTGCTCTTCTTCGTCGAAGAAGAAGTCCTGGTCACTCACGAGTCTGGTCCTCCTCGCTTAGGGGGGCTTTATTGCCAGGCCCCACACCACAGTGGGGGCCTTCGGCCTGCGCGATTATAGCACGGACCTGCACATTGGCACGTCTGTCACCGACCGCTCTCGAGTCAAGGCGTGCGACCACAAATAGCGCACCTGCACCGCAGGTCAGTGCGGCGGCGGCACCTAGGGTATCGCGATCGATCGGCACCAAGGAACCAAGCAAGAATCCGGCCATGTATCCAGCAAGCAGCGCGACCACCGGTACCACGAATACCAGAGCACGCGCACGTGCCCTCTCAGCGGCAGGCGTTTCGATCTCAATGGCATCACCGACATGCAATCCATCCTCGACCGGCACACGCTCAAGCAGCATCGCACCGCCCGTGGGAGAACAGGCCCCACAACTTGCACAAGCGTCGCCGGGCGCCAAGGAAATATCGACCTCACCGGGCCTCACTGCCACAATCGTGCCGCGCTCGGGCATGCTAGGAGCGCAGCTTCACACGGAGCTCCTCGGCACGTGCCTTGAGGCGCTCAACGTCCATCGTCATCCATTCACCTTCGTCATACAGCACGCGACCATCGACCATCGTGAAGATGACGTTGTCTTGGTTGGCCGCGTGAACGACGGTGCTGTAGGGGTACTGCGTGGGCAGCTGATGTGTGTGTGAGAGATCCACTGCGATGATATCTGCCGCCTTGCCGGGCTCAAGCGAGCCGACCGTGTGCTCCATGCGCAATGCGCGTGCGGAGTCGAAGGTCCCGAGCTTCACGAACTTGCGCGCGACGTGGAACTGCTCGTGGGCGTCCACGGCTCGCTGGATGAGCAATCCGATCCGCATCTCGTCGAACATATCCATGGTGTTGTTCGAAGCCGGCGAGTCAGTGCCGATACCGACCCTGACCCCGCGGTTGAGCAGTTTGCGCAGGGGCAGAACGCCCATGCCGAGCTTCGCATTGCACCGCGGACAGAAGGCCACAGCCACGTCCTTGGAGGCGATCACATCGATGTCGTGCTCGTCGACCTGAGTGCAGTGGACAGCGAGCAGTTCGGGCACGTCCATGAGCCCCCACTGCAGAACGTACTGCACCGGGCTGACTCCGGTGGGAAGCCAAGGGATATCGGCTCCCCACTTCTGGCGATACTCGAACGCCAAACGCGAGGCACCATACTTCACGAACTCGTACTCCTCGCGCGAACCCGCGAGGTGGGTTGCCACGGGTGTTCCTGTGGCAATCGCGTAATCAGAGACCTGGCGGAAGAGCTCAGGGTGACAGCTATATGCCGAGTGTGGTGCGATGCCGACGGTGAGCAGATCACCTGATGCCGAGGATTTCCACTCGGCAATGTCGTTCTGTGCCGAATCCATGACCTCTGCGACGCGCCGCTTGTCCATCGTCTGGACCTCACGGTAGACAACAGCGCGCATGCCGGACGTATTGACCGCGCGCACCGCCGCACCCGAGTCCGTCAGGTCGGCCACTGTGGTGATACCGGACCTCAGCGCCTCAAGCGCACCGAGCATGGCCGCATCTTCCCAGTCCTCAGAGTCAAGGAGGCTTTCCTTCTCCAGGACCTGCAATTTCCACTCAGCATAGGGAAGGTCATCGACCAGCCCGCGCATCGCGGTGTACTCGAGATGGGTGTGCAGGTCCACGAGCCCTGGCATCAGTGCCGCCAAGCCGAAGTCCCGGACGGTCTCCTCGGGATGTGCGGCGCGCATTGCAGACAGCTCGCCGATCTCGACGATACGATCGTCGCGCACGAGAACCGCTCCGTATTCTATGTGGGGAGCAGCTACTGGAAGCACGTATCTGGCTGCGAGAATCATCGGTCCTCCTGCGTGGGTGTTCGATGAGGCTATCTTACCGCACTCATCCGAGCCGAAACGGGCCTCTATTTCACCGCAGTGTGGACAGCGACGATGCCGCCGGTGTGGTTGCTCCAGTCGATGGCCGCAAACCCGACCGCTCTGAGTTCCGCTGCAAGAGCGGGCTGATCGGGGAATCTGAGAATCGAGTCGTTAAGATACTGGAAGGACTCTCTGTCCCCGCCGGAAAGCGTGCCACCCAGCACCGGAATCACTGTGCGCAGATAGAAGTGATAGACGCCTCGCCACGGGCCAAAGGGCGGGCGCGAGAACTCCAGGATCACATAGCGGCCGCCTGGCTTGAGAACCCGGTACACCTCACGGAAGTTCGCGGCTCTGTCGGGCAGATTGCGCACACCGAACGCCACAGTCACCACATCGAATGAAGAATCGGGAAACGGGAGGGCCTGGGCATCTGCGACAGAGAAGCTCAGGTCCGATCCTTTGAAGCCCGCCATCTTGCGCGTGGCCACCGCGAGCATCTCGGGTACGAAGTCTGTTCCAACGACCTCGCGGGGCAATCCGGTGCGAGCCAGTGCGAAGCTCAGGTCGCCTGTCCCGGCGCACAGGTCCAAGGCGCGCATACCCGTCGTGAGTTTGGCGGCGCGAACGGCGGCGTTTCGCCAGATGCGGTCTATGCCCATGCTGGACAGCATGTTGAAAGAGTCATAGCTGTCGGCTATACGCCCAAAAATGCCCGCAACGCGATCGCTCGTGGCTTCGCCGGGGTCGGGCGTATGGACCGGCTCATCACCGGAGTGGGTCATCAGACCTCCGAAGGCTCGCTAGCTGAATGCGGCAATGGTTTGCGCAGGTGCAACAGATTAGCGACATTCTCGGTGACCCACAACACAAGCACGTGCCAGACGTGACGCCAACTCACGTGCGCGGGCCAGTTGAGGTCGGACTTCTCGCACACCGTGGATTCCGAAAGCTCGTCGACCCGCTTCTTGAGCACGAGCAGTCCGGACTCACGCTTGGCGGGGTCTCCGTCCATGATCGCGTCGATCTCGGCCATGGCAATACGCGCCAAACGCGCTCTTTCCTCTGTCTGTAATGCAACCTTGGGATCGATGATCCCCAGCTTGGCCTTGACTCGATTGAGGCCCACGCCGGCCTCATAAGTCGCATCGACCATCTCGGCCGGACTCATCGAGTGACTCTCGTAATTCATGATGTGCTTCCACGAGGGCTGGATCAGCAACTGCCGATGCTCTTCGAGTGTTGTGGCCCTGCGCGTGTATCCGTACGTGGCCGGGTCGTCAAAAGCCATGGAACCCGGATCGAGGAAGGGCGCCATCGGCGAGGTGAACGCCAGTAGGCGCGGATCGTTATCGACCTTGCCATACAGAGACTCGACGTACGCGGGGGTCTCGAGCACTGAGGCCGCTGTCTGAGTCGGGATCCCTGTCATGAAATACAGGTCGAAACGCGAGCATCCGTGTTTCAGGGCCGCCTGGATCGAGGTCTCCAGCTGCTCTGTGGTGTAGTGATGCTTCCCGAAGGCCGCTCGCACCGCGTCGTCGTGGCTCTCCGCGCTGATCTCCACGGAGTAGTCATTCAGGTGCTCGTTCAGAAACTCGTAGAACTCCTCGGCGGGGGGCTTGAAGAACTCGAAACCGATGGGGTTGCGAAGGTTCAGGCGCGACAGCCCTCGAATGAAGGTTGCGACGTAGTCTCGTCCCCCTTGCAGAAAGTCGTTGAGCACAAAGATCGGGCCTGGGATGTACTTCTGGATGTGCTCGATGTCGCGAACCAGAAGCTCGGGATCGCGGAACGCCACCTTGCTGCGCCCGAAGTGCTCCCGGAAGGCATATGCGCTTCCGCCGCAGGTCACACAGTTGTGCGTGCATCCTCGGCAGGTGAGCGAGGCGCATACCGGGTACTGCAGCCAGTCCTTGAACGGGACGAAGCCCATCATGTCGCGGTAGCGGATGACCGCCTTCATGTTGAACGAGTAGTCGAGCGAGATGGCATCCATCGTGTCGGGCACCCACTCAAGCGGGTTGACCACGACCGAGCCGGCTGCCGTCTTGTATGTGAGGTTCGGGATGTCGTCGACACGACCTTTGCCCTTGAGCGCGAACATGAGGCGCGTGATGGGCTCCTCGGTCGAATCA
>JAHIQC010000366.1 GCA_018902765.1 Actinomycetota bacterium
CTGCACGATCCCGATGCGCTCTCGCTGGCGTCGCGGGGCATCCAAGGCGTGTTCGTGGTCACCTCGCTCACCAAGATCTTCTGCGTCCCCGGCCTGCGTATCGGGCTGCTCGCCGGCGACGCTGAGACCCTCCGGCGAATCAGCGAGCTGCGCGACCCGTGGAGCGTCAACGGTATCGCACTCGAAGCCGCCGCCGCGCTCGCCGATGAGGACGAGTACCTCGCTCGCACTCGCGCATGGCTCTCCGAAGAACGCCCGCACCTCGCGAAGCTGCTCTGCGCAATCCCCGGCGTCAGCGTCTGCGATGGCGTCGCCCCGTTCGTCCTCGCCGAGCTCCCCGAGGGCGTCTCGGCGACCCGGCTGCGTGATTCGCTCGCCACGCGCGGGCTTGGCGTGCGTGATGCCTCGACTTTCGCGGAGCTCGGGCCGCGTTGGGTGCGCGTGGGCGTGCGGTCCGCACCCGAGAACGAGCGGCTCGCTGCCGCGATCGCGGAGTATTGCGCGGGGAGTGCGTGATGACCGCCTGGCTGCTCGCCCGTCCGCTCGCGCTCACCATCGCGCTCACCCTCGACCTCGCTCTCGGCGACCCGCACTACCGGCTGCACCCGGTGCGGCTGCTTGGCGACACGATCGCGACGGGGGAGCGGGTGCTGCGGCGCACGCGGTTTTCCGATCGCGCCGCGGGCACCATGCTCGCCGCCAGCACCCTGGTCCTCGCCGCCGGCTCGGCGCTCGCCCTCAGCATGCTCGCGTGGCGCATTGGCGGGCTGGTCGCTGGTGTCGCGGTTGATGCGGTGCTCACCTACTTCGCGCTGGCCGGCCGCGCTCTCGCCGACGAGGGTCGACGCGTCCGCGAGCGCCTCGAGGCCGACGACCTGCCCGGCGCCCGAGCGGCTCTTGCGGGAGTCGTCGGCCGTGACACCGCGGACCTCGACGAGTCCCAGATATCGCGCGCCGCCATCGAGACCCTTGCCGAGAACTCCGTCGACGCGCTCGTCGCAACCGCGCTGTGGGGACTGCTGCTCGGCCCGACCGGGGCATGGGCGCACAAGGTCGCCAGCACGCTGGACTCCATGGTCGGGTATCGCAACGAACGCTACGAGCGATTCGGGACTGCAGGTGCGAAGCTCGATGACCTGCTGGCCTGGGTGCCCGCGCGGATCGCCATTCCGCTGGTGACACTGGCCGCGGCCACCGTGAGACTGGACTGGCGAGGCGCATGGTCGACCGGTGTGCGCGATCGGCTGCGGCACACCAGCCCGAACTCCGCACATGGCGAGGCCGCGTTCGCGGGGGCGTTGGGGGTGCAGCTTGGCGGCGTCGTCTCGTACTCGGGAGTTGCATCGGAACGGCCCGCGATCGGAGCGGAGTTCATTGCTCCCAGCGCGTCGGACCTGCGGGCAGCCGGCCGCTTGTTGGTCGCGGTCGAGACGGTGATTCTTGTGTGTGCGGCGATCGCAGCGCTGGCCGCGCTGGCGCTCGCGTAGACAGTCGATCTCCTCGGCCGTACTGGCCACCGACAAGCGTCTCGATTTGTAGCCCGAATACATGGTGACTGTTGGTACTCGCTGGTACCTATTGGGACGAACCAGCAGCTCCGCCATACCAACGAGCCCCAATAGTCACCAATAGTCACAAGCACAATCAGGATTCGAATTCCCTTTGGGGCACCATAAAACCGCAGGTCAGAGGCCTGTGAATCCCTGAAGCGTGCTTGAAATCGGGCTACAATCTGGGTCCGGATTTCGTCGTTTTGAAGCCTCGTTGGGGGCAAATCAGCAGGTCAGAGGCCATTTCGGCCCCAATTTGTCGCCCAAAAATCCCTGTTGCTGATGGTCGGAGCGCGAGATCGAGGTGTCGCCCGATTTGTCGCCCAAATACACGGCGAAATGTCGGGCCGCGATACTGATGTCGCCTGCTCACTTGAAACCCGATTCATGAGCCAAGCCGCAGCTCAGAGGCGGGAAAGGCGGTCGTCTCTTTGGCCCAACGACCGTCACTTGCGATTGCTGTTGCCTGGAAGTAGTATGTTGTGCATGATGCGCAACAGTGAAACTTCAGACAACACAACATTCTCCCGAGCACTCGACGCGCTCCGCTCGCGGCTGCCCGAGACATGGCGCGTCGAGGTGGTCGAAGAGCGAGCCTATGCCCCCGGGCCGGATGCGGTCGTGCGTGTCGTCGGACCGGATGAGCAGGCGTCGATCCTGACGATGGAAGTGAAGAGCCGGCTCGACCCCAGGGACGCCGAGCCACTCGTGTCTCGTTTCGAGATGCGACGCTGGCGAGACGGCGATGCAACCCCGGTAGTCGTCGCTCGCTTTCTCGGCGAACGGACGCGAGAGCGACTGCGAACGCTGGGTGCCGGCTACATCGATCTGACGGGCAACATGTACCTGCGGCTCGATGCTCCGGCTGTGGCGATCGAGCGGGCGGGGGCAGACAAAGACCCGGAACCGGCGCAGCGTCCGGCGCGTTCTCTCAAGGGCGCCAAGGCCGGTCGGCTCGTGAGGACGCTCGTGGACTTCACTCCGCCGCTCGGCACACGCGAGATCGCTAAGATCGCTAAGATTGACCCCGGCTACGTCTCGCGTCTGCTCGCGCTGCTCGAACGAGACGACTACATAGGACGCGAACCTCGCGGCCCGGTCACCCGCATCGACTGGCCCAACCTCCTGCGCGCGTGGACCAAGGACTACTCTCTCGATTCCTCCAACCTGGCCACAGCCTATCTGCAGCCTCGAGGTCTTCCAGCCTTGCTCGACGCCTTGCGTGGGCAGGACAGCGAGGAAGCTCTGACCTACGCAATCTCCGGCTCGCTCGCTGCCGCTCGGCGGGCTCCGATCGCTCCGGCGCGTCTCGGGGTCGTCTACGTGAAGCGTCTCGACGAGGCCGCGCAAGTGCTCGGTCTGCTCCCCGCCGAGACCGGGGCGAATGTGCTTCTCGTCGAGCCGTTCGACAGCGTCGTCTTCGAGCGCACGGTTCTCGACGAGGGTTTGAGGTACGTGGCCCCTTCGCAGATCGCCGCCGACCTGCTCACGTCTTCCGGCCGCGGGCCGGAGGAAGCGGAAGCGCTCATCGAGTGGATGCTGTCCCACGAGGAGGTCTGGCGTGTATAGCGAGGAGTACATCGTCGCGCGCAGAGCACTTCTCGACGCGCTTGAGGCACTTCAAGGCCATCGCGACGCACTCGTGCTCGTCGGCGCGCAGGCGATCTACTTCCACACCGGTGCCGCCCAGTTCGCCGTCGCCGAGTTCACGACTGATGGCGACGTCGCAATCGACCCGCGCCTGCTGTCGGGTGATCCCGAGATCGCTTCGGCGATGCGCAAGGCCAAGTTCTTCCTCGACGAGCGCAACGGCACGGAACTCGTGGGCGTGTGGGCTTCGATGCGCGAGATCGCTGGCGTGCCTGCAAAGGTGACCGTCGATCTTCTCGTGCCCGACGCCCTTGGAGGCGCAGGGCGGCGTGCCGCCCGGGTGCCGCAGCACGAGAAGGGCTCGATGCTGAAGGTCCACGGGCTGGAGGCGGCGCTCGTGGACAACAGCGTGATGAGCATCGGGGCGCTCGAGGCGACGGATGCCCGGAGCTTCACCATGAAGGTGGCCGGCCCCACGGCGCTGTTGATCTCCAAGACGATCAAGATGTCGGAGCGGGTCGCGGCCGGTGCGCTTGAACGAGGCCGGCCGGACAGAGTGAAGCCCAAGGACGCACTTGACGTGCTTCGACTATTGCAGGCAATCCCGAGCGCTCGGCTGGCTGAGGGCTTTGCGGGTCTGTTGGCAGATGAGACTGCCGGGCCCGTCACTTCAGAGGCACTCGGCGAACTGCCAAGCCTTTTCGGCGACGCCGACTCTCCAGGCAGTCAACTCGCAGCCGAGGCGGCAGCGCCAGAGCCGCCCGACGTGATTGCGGCGTCGTGCGCCGCGCTATGTGGGGAGCTGTTCGCTGCACTCAGCGCGCAGGGAATCGGCGGCTGATCCAAGCCCCATATCCCCGGAGACCCGCGCAGGGGAGTCGCACTGCTTGCAACGCGCGCCGGGTATAGCTCGGGACTGTTGGTTCTCGACAGCAGCTACTCACATTGCTTGAGCGGCAATGTCAGCCCGCTGCCGTAGGATGTGTCCAGAGCGGCAACATGAGGAGCCCCATTGAGCATACGCGACCCGTTCTACGCCGATATCGAACAGGCCCTGGGGACAGTACAGCTGGACACCGACCTGTTCGAGCGGCTGGCTGCAGAGTTGGTCGAGTCGAAGGGCTACGCCACTAATCTTGCGGTTGGCGGTGCCGACAACGGCTATGATTTCGAGATTCTTGACGCCTTGTCGGAGCCGGGGCCAGGGGTTGTCACTACGAGTGACCGCGTGACGGCGAACCTCGGTCGGAACCTCGATCGCAACAAGACAAATTGTCCCCGGGCGGCGAGGAAGACCTACGTCGTCACGTCCTCAGTGCTCACCTCGCGGAAGAGAGATAACCTCAAGAAGGCAGCGACCGAGCGCGGATACACGTACCTGGGAGCGTCCGATCGCCACGAAGTTGCGCGCTACATCTACGCGCATCCCCACTGGGCGCAAGAGTTCTTGGGGCTGACGGGGCAGCCGTCAGCGCTGTCTGTTGTTCCTCGATCGTCCCGCCCGCTCGCCGACGTTCCCATCGTCGGGAGAGAGCTAGTAGGCGAGCGGCTGCGAGGTCTGGGCCATGACGCACTACTGGTCGGGTCGCCCGGTTGCGGCAAGACCGCGCTTTTGGCCCGGCTTGTGGCCGACGGCGCCGGTTCGTTCATGGTCAGCACGGACCTGACGGCAGTCGCGAATGCCATAAGACACCAGCAGCCGCGCTTGATCATCATCGACGATCTTGAGGACGTCGCAGCCGCCAGTCGCGACCTCATTCGACTCCGCACTGAGATCGGAGCCGACTTCAGCATCATCGTGACCGACTGGGAGGCGAATCCGGAGCTGCAGCAGGCCCTCGGGCTTGCCGATGGCGACGTCATCACGCTTGACCAGTTGACGAGAGACGAGATCGTGAGCGTTGTCGAGTCGATGGGAGTCAGCGGACCGCGGCCGCTTGTGCGGGAGATTGTCGATCAGGCAGAGGGCGTGCCGGGTCTGGCTGTGACGCTGTCCCAGGCGGCACTTGCTGGCGACTTCCGCGACCTCTTCGACGGAAACCGCCTCGGGACACTGATGGAGTCAGCCGTGAACCGATTGCTCGGGAACCCACACGAGGGGGACCGAGTGGTGCTTGCCCTTGGCGCAATCGCTCTGGCCGGCGACGCCGGTCTGACGGTCGAGGAGACAGCGGACTTTGTCGGCGTGTCGAGGGGCGAATTGCAGGGACTCCTGAGGCGCCTTACGTCCGGTGGTCTCATACACTCTGATCGCCGCCGGGTCACGCTCCGGCCGCGTCCCCTAAGACGCTACATGATCCGCAAGGCCTTCTTCGGCGCGGTTGCCGCAGACCACACTCCGTTGCTCGCGGTGGTGCCGAGTCCGGGAGAGACCGC
>JAHIQC010000367.1 GCA_018902765.1 Actinomycetota bacterium
CACCCGTGTCACTGAGAGGACAGTCGTCCCAGTCCCATGAGGTAGGAATCTGGAACAGCAGCCGACCGTTCTTGAGCCGCTTGACACCCACATTGCCCGACTCCGCCCCGTCAATCAGTTGTTGCGGCGAGTAGCCGGTATAGACGAGGAGATCACGTGCCTCCATCCACTTCGGCGCGACCAGATCTTGTCGCCGCCTGCGCAGATCGACCAAGACACGGCACTTGCCGAGTGTTGGCAAGTAGCTCTGGCAGTTGTAGCCGAAGTGCATGTGATTAAGGTCTCCCGACGGCCGGTCGACGAGGGTGACGCCACCACGCCGGCTGGCTGACTCCAGTCGAGCGAGACTCACGAAGTCGCTTTCACGGAGGATGCGTATTGGCTGACCCGCAGAAATGAGTTGCTCAGCCTTCCGATGCTTCGAGCTTTTGTCGTGACCCGCGAGCTTTGACACGTCCTGATCGCCCACAATGAGGATAGTGGTATGCCTAGTGACGCCGGGGTCAACCTGACAGCCAATCGCATCCGCTATGTCAGCTGCCTCCCGACGCACCATCCGCAACGAACCAGTAAAGACGACCACCTCGCCGAACAGCGGGCCATCCGGGTTTCCGGCGCGAACGATGGGCTCGTGTGCGTGCATGCTGGGATTGATTGGCCGCTCAACGCGCGTCAGCCAGTCCTCAATGGACAGACCGGTAGTCTCGACCGCGCGCAGGAGCACGACGGCCGATGCTTTCGCGTCCTCCAACGCGTCGTGAGCGTCGTAACAGTAGCCAAGATGGTCGCACAGGTTTTGCAGTCCGTAACCACTTCGCGAGAACTGATCCCACGTGCGCCGAGCCACTCTCGCCGAATCAAGCCACGTACACTCGGGTACCGGCAGCTCGTAAGTGTCACACGCTTGGTGTACAGCCACGCGATCGAAGTGCGTGTGGCACACTGCCACTCGTCCGGCCAGCCATGAATCGAGATCCTCGATAATCTGCGGCAAAGTGGGGGCGCCTATGACGTCCGACCCGTCGATGCCATGGATGGACACATTGACGGGGTCGAAGAAGTCTTCGGGATCAACAAAGGTGACCCATTCGGCCACGAGCTCCCCTTGCTTGTACCCAGCGACGCCTATCTGGCAGATGGAGCCCAGCCGCGCATTCGCGGTTTCAACGTCAATAGCGACGAAGTCCATCACGATCCCCCAGTTCGTTCCAACGTTTTGGGCATGAGTAGACGCTCGTGCCCCATCCAGGTCAGTCTACCTTCTGGCGTTCTGCTCGATGCCCTTGCTGAACCTGCCCGCCCACTATGGAGCGGCTCGACCGATGGTGAACGGATTCCCAGCCGACGGCCCCGAGAATTGCATTGCACCTCGAATGGAGTCGAGCAGCCAGTCATAGGTGTGGACGTGAATGCCGCGGCTTCGCAATTGCAGTCTGGCTGCTTCACTTTTCGTGACCAACGACGACCGCCTGCCAACCAACACCAAAGCCGGGGCATCTCCCCTGATGTCGAACAGGCCGAGGCCGTTGTCCGATAGCGACTGTCGCGCATACGCCACATTCGAAACGAGCCATTCGCGCCAGTCATTTACCTGGTTCACGCCTTTGCGTGACTGCGCGCCGAACGTCTTGCCGTCCTTCTGATACATCGGGACATTTGGAGCCTCGAGTTCGACAACTGACCAGTGGATTCCGAGAGAGTCAACATCACCAATGATGAAGTCCGGAATGAACTGGTTACCCAGCCGTTTCTGCGACAGGACGTAGCGCTCGCTCCGCTGGACAAGCATCCCGAGGAGAGCGGGGTTGCTTTGCAGGAACGCCTGAATCGGTCGCTCATCGCCAGCGCTATCAATAACAGACTCTAGCTGTAGCAGCTGGCTGTCGGTGACTTCATCGTCCACGGCGAACACCCGAAGTTCCTGACGCCTCGCCAAGGACCAGGCGGAAGCTGGCCGTCCGAGTGAGGCAGCGCTGAATGCCTTCTTTCGCGCGGCGCTGCCAGCTGACGACTTGTCAGATTCCCGCGCCACAATGGTCACTTGGTCCGGCCACGCACCGGAGCCCATGCCTCCCTTGAAGTACAGGCGCCCATTGCCGCCGATTGATGCGATCATCGCGTAGTCGCCCGCAGACGTCGCGATCACGTCCCCAGCCACGGGAGCCAGCTTGCGAAGCGCGGTCAGCCGCCTCTTAAGGAAGAGATACTCGATCCACCCGTCAGTCTCCTCCCGCGTCTTGGGCGCAACGGGTTTCTTGGTGCCGACCCACAACTGCCTGATTAGTTGCAGAGATTCATCGGTCACGGGTCCGCGCGCGAGCAGACCCAAATCGCTCCTCAGCGCCTCGCGGAGCCGTGCCGCTGCCACGATCTTCGGGGTCCTCGCGGCGACCTGAACACCAATTGCCGCTGCGACGCTCCGCTGCCGCGGCGACGCAACATCAAGGGCGGCCGCCAGCTCCGTGTCGGCATCACGCCAATCAGAGAATGCCACGTGGTCCCCCG
>JAHIQC010000026.1 GCA_018902765.1 Actinomycetota bacterium
GCGCGAAGGATGTTCTGCGGTTCGACCGTGGTTCCGCTCTCGGTCGTGAACACGTACTCGGACTCGATCCAGACGCTCCCGGCCGCCAACCGCTCGGCCGCCTGCCGTTTGCGATGTGCCTTGATCATCGCAACCACGGAAGGGGACAGCGGGAGGGAGCGGCGGGACTTGGCCGTCTTCGGCGCGGTCACGATGAGCTTCCCGTCGACGCGTGCGAGCGTCCCGCGCACGTGCAGCGTCCCAGTCTTCAGGTTGAGGTCCTTCCACTTGAGCGCAGCCGCCTCACCGCGCCTGAGCCCCGTTGCGGCGATCAGCGCGAGCAGGCAGTGGTAGCGCGAGCCCTTCGCGGCGTCGAGCAGACGGGTGACCTCGGCCGATGAGAGGTGACGCGTCTCCTTCTTGGCGACCGACGGCTGTTTGACCGACGACGCGGGGTTCCGCGCGACCAGGCCGTCTCGCACAGCGCCGGAGAGCGCGACGCGAAGTACCGTGAAGATCCGCTGCACGGTCGCGTCAGCCAGCCCCTTGTCGTTGAGCTTCAGGATCAGCGCATCGATGTCTGAAGGTCGCAGCCGGTCGAGCCGGCAGTTGGAGGCGGCAAGCGTCGTGTCCCGCCACTGGACGAGCCACACGGCGACGCTGGCCTTGGCGTCACGGACCGGTGCGCCGACCTCGACGCGCTCGGAGGCGGTCTTGAGCTTGTTCCGCACCTCGGTCCGCGTCTTGCCGTACAAGACCGTGCGGCTGCGCCGCCCCGTCACGGAATCGTCGCAGACGATGGCGGCGCACCACCTGCCGTCCTTGCGTTGGTAGATCGAGTGCTCGCCGTTGGCTCGCTTGCCCATGGACTTGTTGTCTCCCGCTCTCGGCCCCGCTGCCGGAAAGCCCGGATGTCTCGGCCGTGATGCGCCGCATTCCCAGAGCCGTGCTTTGCCTCGTCAGCGCGCTGGACTACCACGCCATCGGAACGCAGATTCCGAGGGCCGTACAAATCGCGCCGCCGCGGAACGTGCGGCCTCCGCATATCGACCGTCGGGTCGAGGTGTTCAACATGGCCGACGCAGCGTTTGGGGCCGGCGTCGAGGTGCACTCGATGGCGGGTGCTGACATCCGAGTCTTCTCCGTGGCCAAGACGGTCGCTGACTGTTTCAGATACCGCAACAGGATCGGTCTTGACGTCGCCATCGAGGCGCTCCAGGAGGTCGTGAGGTCGCGAGTCGCCTCACCGGCTGAGATCATGGAGTTCGCGCGCATAGACCGGGTGGCGTCAGTCATGGAACCCTACGTGCGAGCTCTCCTGTGAGCACGCGCGGGCTTGTGAACCGACCCGCATCCATCCGCGCGCGCCTGAAGAACCGCGCCGACGAACTCGGCATGGACCTCAACCAGGTGCTCCAGTACTACGCGATGGATCGCTTCCTCTACAGACTGTCAAAGACCGAGTGGGCCGAGCGCCTCGTCGTCAAAGGCGCCGCGATGCTCCGCGTGTGGGACGGAGCGATCGCCAGGCCGACGAGAGACATCGACTTCCTCGGCCGCATCGACAACTCGCTAGAGTCTGTTGCCACGATCGTGCGCGAGTGCCTCGCCGTCGTGTCCGCTGATGGCTTGGAGTTCTCGCCAGACGTCACGGTCGAGCCCATCACCGTCGAGGACCGGTATCCAGGGGTGCGCGCCTTGATCGAAGGCCGGCTCTCGGGTGCTCGGATCAGGCTGCAGCTCGACATCGGGGTCGCCGACATAGCCGTGCCCGAGCCGGGCTGGGTCGACTATCCGACGCTGCTGGACACGGACGCGCCGCGCATTCTCGCGTACCAGCCCGCGACTGCCGTGGCCGAGAAGTTCGAGACCATGATCAGCAAGGGATTGCTGAACAGCCGCGTGAAGGACTACTACGACATCTGGATGCTGTCACGCTCCGTCTCATTCGACGGGACTGAGCTGAGGGACGGCATCGTCGCGACCTTCGGACAGAGAGGCACGGAGGTGCCCGCCCTTAGACCACCCGTGCTCGCGGAAGCCTACACACACAACGTCCGGAGACAATGGCGCAGTGGACCGCGTTCGTGAAGCGACTTGGGGCCTCGGGACTCGAGGCGCCTGACAGTCTTGTCGAAGTCGTCGACGTTATCAGCTTGTTCGTCATGCCACCGGCCGGTGCCGCGGCAGTCGGCGAACCCTTCAATCTGAAATGGATACCGACCGCGGGTAGGTCATGACGTTCGGCTTCAAAGGGCGCGCGTCTCGGGTCGCTTAGGTACGTTCTTCCGTCCGCTCATGGACCGATGTCCTTAAGAGCGCCTCGGGGCGGTGTGCTACTCTCGGATTCCCGGGAGGCCGCAGGTCGATTCGCCCCCGCGGCGATCATTTTAGGCGCCAAGACACGCCGCCGCTCGCGGTATCGCCGGGCTGAAAGGAGTTGCCGCTGAACGCTCCACTGATCATCCTCATCGCTTCGTCGTTGTTGCTCGCAGGTGTCCTGGTGAGCAAGTTGTCGACTCGTTTCGGCGTTCCGTCGCTGCTGCTCTTCCTGA
>JAHIQC010000368.1 GCA_018902765.1 Actinomycetota bacterium
CGGAGCATGTCCTGGATCCGTCCGTCGGGCAGCATCCGCGTGCTGATCTCGGCCGGAAACACGGAGCCGTCCTTGCGGACGAAGCGCCGCTCGGAGATGACGACCCTGCCGGAGTGCAACGCGTCCATGTCGATCGGGCGGGCGGCCAGCTCGTCGGGATCGACCGGGTCGGTGATGGTCATGCTCAGGATCTCGTCCCGGGTGTAGCCGAGCATGTCGCATCCGGCGGGGTTGACTTCGATGTAGTGGCCAGTCTCGTCGGCCAGGAAGATGCCGTCGGAAGCCTGCTCGAATAGTGTGCGGAAGCGTTCCTCGCTGTCGCGGAGCGACTCCATCGCGTCCCGGACGATACGGGCGTAGGTTCGCGCGGTGCCCGCGACGACCACACCGCGATACACCAGGTAGACCGACAGGACCATCAGCAGGTGCCCCAAGAGGTTGAAGAACGAGTACACGCCCACGTACAGCGTGAAGGAGATCTCCGAGGCGGCCGAGACGAGCAGAGCGGCAGCGACAAGGTCGCGCTTGACGCGGCTCAACCCCGACCCCCGACGAACGGTCATGGCGGCCGCGATGACGAAGAGGGCAGCGATGACGTACTCGCTGACTACCTTGAAGGGCGTCAGCCCCACGCCCTCCACGTAGCACACGGGAAACACGCGCCACCACAGGATCGAGGCGAGCAGCACGGCGGCGGCGAACGAGAAGGCCGCCCAGACAATCTTCGTGCTGACGCGCCGCTCAGCAAGGAACGCCGCTACTAGGAAGACGACGACGGTGAGGGCGCGCGCGGCTATCCAGAGCTGGGTCGGCAGATCGGCGCTCGCACCCGGGAACACTCCCATGCCCTTGTAGGCCAGCATGTGGAGGAACTGGATGGGCACCACACACAACAGCCCGATCCCCACGATCAGCGAGAAACTGCTGTCGACGAAGCGCCGTAGGTGCCACGCCATGGCGAACACTGCGACGGAGACGGCGACGAAGGTGGCCTCGGCGATGCTGTGGAAGAGGAGATAGGAATGGAGAGAGGTGGCCCACAGACCTACCAGGAGCGTCGCGATCACGACGCCCTCGGGGACGTAGTGCAGCGGTCCGTGTCGGGCCGTATCGTCGTCGTGTGCCTTGACGTCAGTCACGTCGGTCACCCGCCAGCACCGGCATTCGCATCACGTACGCTCCATCCGATGGTGCCCTACGGGCAGCGAGAGAAGGAACGTGGTGCCCCCGCCCGGCACTTGCTCGCTTTCGAACCAGAGACGCCCTCCGCTCAGTCCTGCCAGCTTCTGAGCAAGCATCAACCGCATACCTGTGCCTTCACGCGATCGCGTACTCGAACCATCGGCCTGCTGGGTGAAGACGCGGTCCTGGTCTTCCGGCCTGATGCCAATCCCGGAGTCGCGCACCACGAAGGTAACCCCCCGAAACTCGAAGAGTGGGCAATCCCCCGTTCTCACACGGATGTACGAAATGCCCACGAGCGATCCGAATCACATCCGCTGTGACTATTGGGAGCATTCCCACACCATCGAATCTGCAACCTCAACACCGACATGACCGATGCGCGGCGCAGTGGTCGCGGGCTAGCGGTTGCCCGGATTCCGGGCGCAACACCTACCCTCTCACGGTTCGTACTCGCGCGGGGGAGTTGGAGACGGCTCGGGCTTCGGGGGAAGCGCAACAAGCTTCTGTCCTGGTCTACTTGGCGGCTATCAGCTCGGTCGGATCCGATTCTGGAACGGCATGAGCCGCAAGCGCCCGCGCCGAGCTTCGCTCCTCAGCGAAGACTCCATCCTCAGTAGGCTGCCGCGTGCAGTCATTGCGGAACTGAGCGCCTTGTGGAAGCAGCGGGCCCCACTCCTTGCAGTAGTCCATCGGATTCCCCCGACTACGTTGAACACACGCATCCCCATGCGGCGATTCTTTCATTGACGGCAGTCCTCAATGCCCCAAACAACCAAGGCACAACCGATAATGGATATGCAGTCCGTACGCGCGGACGGCGTGACGAACTCGACCTGAAGACAGGCTATTCGCATGTCACGAAGATGCCTGGGTTCGGGGAGTTCGCGTCGGGTAGGGGACGGCGGAGTACATCGTGCCACTGAAGGCGCGCGTGGATCGACCTGACCGGCACGCACGAGCGCGGAGAGGACATCTCCCGTGACGACATCAAGAAACACCGCGACGACATCATCCGGCTAAGCCAGTTCATATCGCCGGGAGCGCGGATCGCGCTTCCAGATGCTATCGGCGGCGACCTGAAGGAATTCGTGGTGCGGGCGTTGCACGACGGGGCCGAGCCCAAGGTCTTCGGGGTCATCGGGATGACGCTGCAAGACGTGCGGTGGTTGCTGAGCGCCGTCTACGATCTCGCTGAGCTCGCCTCATAGGAGGGGTTCAGCCTCCGGCGTGATGGCGTCCGCGTGGCATAAGAGTTACCGCACTTGTCGGCAACTATGGTCGTTCTTATGCCAACTCACTTTGGGCAACAAGTCGGGCAACAGCTCAGTCGAACGCGGATTCTGAGTAAAAGGGAATGCTTCTGGACCACGTGAAGGCATCCACACACCCTTTGAGCTGCGCCTTCCCTCCCCGCCGGCCCTCAGCCACAAGATATTTGTAGCCCGATTTCACGCTCGAAATCGGGCTACTCAGGCCTCTGGCCTGCGATAATCTGGTGCCCCCAAGGGAATTCGAATCC
>JAHIQC010000369.1 GCA_018902765.1 Actinomycetota bacterium
CAGGAAACTGTAGCGGCCGAGCCGCTCTCCCCCGACGACGCTCTCGAGCAGAAACGCGTGCTCGGCACCCTCGGAAAGCGCCATGAAGGCGCTGATCGGCGTGGCGAGATCGGCGTAGACCTCACGTGCAACGGGGACCACGTCGTGGTCCTGCGCCAGCCGTACGAACTCATCTTTCGATGGAACTATCACCCTGCAACTCCTCACCGGCACTCGCGCCGCGTATGCGGCTCGTCTCTTCGGCGGGAATGAAGGGCCCGAGAATACAAAAAGCCCCTCATCCCCAAGGGACGAGAGGTTCTCTCGCGGTGCCACCCTTGTTGCCGTCCCCCGAAAGGAACGGCCCCTCTGACAGTACGGGAACCTTGTGGTTCCGATACCCGACCCCTTGTATCGGTGGGGAATCCGCCGGGACTAGTCGGCTTTCGCCTTTGCCCTCGGTGCCTCTGGGGTCCATTCTCGCCGATCGCTCATGTCAGGTTTCCACCGTCCCTGACTCTCTAGGTTTCACGACCGGGTTACTCATCCCCGTCAAAGGCTCATATGCGATTGCCGAGGAGTTTAGCACCGAGGGTGTGTGGGGCGCAACAGGGTGCGCTGACCCACTACCTAGAACCACTCTTGTCTTCTTTGTGATTAATCCTATAATCACGTTAGTGTTTTATGCTTCATTCAGAAGGGTCTTCACCATGTATCGATACGAAATCACAGAAGCCGTTGCCACAAGCGTCCGCCGAATCGAGGAACTCCGCACCCGCCTGGATGCGCAGGGGCCCCTCCCCCGCATCTGGCTCGGCCGGACGCGACGCGACCTCGAAGCCGAAGCCGTGGCCGCCTCAACGATCATGGAGGGTGTGGCGGTCACCGTAGACGAGGCTCGCAGGATCTTGGCAGGCGACAAACCGCCTGGGGTCTCTGTAGAAGACATCGATCTGGTCGACGGCTACCGCGATGCGATGCGCTTCGTTCTCGCACGAGCCGATGCAGATGCGTTCCAGTGGCACAGCGAGCTCATGCTCTCGCTACACCACCTCGTACTCGGCGGTTCGTATGCCAACGGCGCAGGCCGGTTCAGGGGAACCCAGAACTGGCTCACGAACCGGGCAAACGGCGCACAGGTCTATCTGCCCCCTCCCGCTGAGAAGGTGCCGTCTCTGGTGAACGACTTGGCAGCGTGGCTTCAAGGGACGGCCGAGCCTGGACCGGTGACATCGGCGCTCGCGCACGTGTCGGTGGCGGGAATCCACCCGTTCGCTGACGGCAATGGCCGCACGGCGCGGATCGTCGCATCGCTTGCGATGTATCGCGCTGGATTCCGGCTACCTCAGTTCACGAGCCTTGAGGAGTGGTGGGGCCGCCACCTCGAGGACTACTACTCAGCGTTCGACTGTCTCGGAGCGGAGTGGGCGCCCAATACCGATGTCACCCCATTTCTCGAGACCCACGTGCAAGCGCAGGTCGCCCAGGTCGAGGCGCTCTCGTTGCGCAACACCACCGAGCGCGCCCTGTGGACGGTGCTGCAGGACATCGCCGTGATCGACATGGGCCTGAACGAACGCACCACGCATGCGCTCTACGACGCCTTCTTCGCACGCGATGTGACCAACCGCTACTACCGTGGGATGGCGGATGTCTCTGAGGTGACCGCCTCACACGACCTGGGCAAGCTCGTCGCATCCGGCGCCCTTGAGCCCAAGGGGGCCGGACGGAGCGCGCGCTATGTCGCTGCGCCAGCGCTCTACGAACTCGTGGTGCAACACGCCGAACTCGATCCGCGATGGCTCGGCGCACCGGGGGACACTGTCGCTCAGCGGGACGCCGTTCTCATGGGACTTGCGAATCGCTTGCATGTGACCGATGCGTGATCATCATAGGGACGCGTGAAGCCTCACCTCTTCGGCACGAAGATTGCTAAAGAATCCTTAAGGAACGTTCGATACCTTAAGTGGAAGCATGATGCCGGAGGTGGAATCGATGGTACGCAAGGAAGCCTGCTCGAACTGCAAGGGCAACAAGGTCGTGTGTGTCACGACGAGTAGTGGCGACCACAAGACCACCGCGTGCCCGCAGTGTGGCGGCAACGGCTACCTGATAAGGGTGCAACTCGAGAGGCGCTAGCCCCGACGCACCAGCGACCCGAGTGCTCCGCCGGCGACGCCGGCCAGAAGCGCAGTTCCTGCCACCAGCGCAAGCATCAACTGCCCCCGCATCCCCAGATCCACTGCAGTGGTGAGACCCCGTCCACCGATATCGATACTCAGCAGAAGCCCCCCGCACAGCACACCGATGAGCGCGCCTGTGGATCGCTTGCCGGTGATTGCGGCGGCGAAGAACACGATCGCGGCCACGGCGATGATTGCAACTACCTCGGCAGACGCGAACGCCCGCGCGTACGAGACCCATTCCGGCGCGCCCGGGCCAGCCCATACAGGCCGTCCAACGCCCATGGTCACCAAACGGCTAGCGGCAAGCATCGACGCGAGAAACGCACCGAAAATGGGCGCTATCGTGAGGGCCCACTCAGGGATGCGGACGAAATCCTCAGGTGGTGGCGGCACGCGGCGCGAAAGACCGGATGCCTCCATCACGGGAGAGGGCGGAACGAACAGTCCTGAGCACTCCTCGGCAGGGCGGAGCATGTCGCTCTCGGCATCCGCCACGCCATCGACACCGACGATCTCTTGCAGTCGGTCCAGGCGCTGCCACTCCGGGTCGTCCTCGTCGGTCAGACCATCCCCTGCCCAGATGTAAAAGAGTTGCGCGTACAGGGGCTGTGCGATGCGTACGCGGTTATCCACTTCGATGGCCTCGCGCAGCGCCTCGAGCATGGGCACGGGGTCTTTGAGGACGAGCATGCCCTCGGCGTCGGCGAC
>JAHIQC010000370.1 GCA_018902765.1 Actinomycetota bacterium
CGAGCGAACTTCCTTGGCGCGAGTCTCGGTGGTCTTGATGCGCTCATGTGTGAGCAGGGCAGTTGCGAGGCTCTTGAGTATCGCCTTGGTGTGGCTGGCGTCACTGCCGAGCTTGCGGCCCTTCTTGAGGTGTCTCATCGTCTGATCTCTCCTACTAAGCTTTCAGGCCCAAGCCCATGCCCTGCAGCTTGTCCTTGACCTCTTCGATCGACTTCGCGCCGAAGTTGCGGATGTTGAGCAGGTCACCCTCTGTGCACTCGTTGAGCTGCCCTATGGTGTTTACACCCTGACGCTTCAGGCAGTTGTACGAACGCACGGACAGGTCGAGCTCTTCTATCGGGGTATCCAGAACGCTCTCGCTCTCGTCGACCGCCGCAGCGAAGATACCTTCGTCGGACAGCGGAGTCAGAGCGTGATCCGTGAACACCATCATGTGCTCGTCAATGATGTTGCCTGCACGAGCGACGGCATCATTCGGATGAATCGCGCCGTTGGTCTCCACCTCGAGGATGAGTTTGTCGTAGTCGGTACGCTGACCAACTCGGGTGTTCTCCACCACATAGGCGCAGCGCACGACCGGGCTGAACAGCGAGTCAACCGTGATGACGCCAATCGGATCCTCGGTGCGCTTGTTGCGATCCGCTGACACGTAGCCACGGCCAACGCCCACGCGAATGCTCATCTCAAGCTTCGCGCCCTTGTTGAGAGTGGCGACAACCTCGTCCGGGTTCACGAGCTCGAACTCAGCCGGAACCTTCAGGTCCGCTCCGGTCACCGTTGCCGGGCCGGTGGCCGACAGTGTGGCGACAGCGTCGCCCGCACCGATGCCGGTCTCGCGGAACACAAGATTCTTAACGTTGAGCACGATGTCGGTAACGTCCTCGCGAACGCCCTCGATCGGGGTGAATTCGTGCTGGACGCCTTCTACGCGGATCGAGGTCGCAGCAGCACCTTGAAGCGAGGAGAGGAGCACGCGTCGCATGCAGTTGCCCAGCGTATAGCCGAACCCACGCTCCAACGGCTCTACAATGTATCGAGCGACGGTGTCGTCGATCTGCTCCACGGTAACCTGCGGTCTCATGAACTCTGTCACTTCTTAAGCCTCCTTGGCTTGTCCGTGCGTCCTACTTCGAGTAAAGCTCGACGATCAGCTGCTCGCGAACAGGAGCATCGATCTGGTCACGCTCGGGCAAGGACAGCACTTTGCCGGACAGCTTCTCGATGTCTACCTCGAGCCAACCGGGAACCTCGACCTTCTCCGAAGAGATGAGCGACGTCTTGATCACGAGCAAGTCCTTGGACTTGTCTGCGACCGAGATGGTGTCACCCGGACGAACGCGGTACGACGGTATGTTGACCCTGCTGCCATTCACATGGATATGGTTGTGGCGCACGACCTGGCGAGCCTCGTCACGTGACTTGGCAAATCCGAGTCGATACACGACGTTGTCCAAGCGGCTCTCGAGCAGGCGAAGAAGGTTCTCGCCCGTGATGCCCGCCTGGTTGTTGGCCACGTCGTAGTAGCCGCGGAACTGCTTCTCGAGCAGTCCGTACATTCTCTTAGCCTTCTGCTTCTCGCGAAGCTGAACCCGGTACTCCGAGTCACGCGGGCGCTTCTTGCCAGCCTGACCAGGCGGATAAGGGCGGCGTTCTATGCCGCATTTGTCGCCATAGCAACGATCGCCCTTGAGGAACAGTTTCACACCTTCGCGGCGGCACAGTCGGCAGTCCGCCCCGGTATAACGTGCCATCGTTGGGATCCTCCTGAATGCTAAACGCGGCGGCGCTTGCGCGGCCGGCAGCCATTGTGCGGAACGGGCGTGCAATCCTGGATGCTTGCAATCTCCAGGCCGGCAGCCTGCAATGAACGAATCGCGGTCTCACGGCCAGAGCCGGGACCCTTCACGAACACTGAGACCTTGCGCATGCCGTGCTCCATCGCAGCCTTGGCGCATGCCTCGGCAGCCATCTGAGCGGCGAACGGGGTGGACTTACGAGAGCCCTTGAACCCGACGGTGCCGGCAGAACGCCACGCAATCACGTTACCCGTGGGGTCTGTGACCGTGACGATGGTGTTGTTGAACGTTGACTTGATATGAGCCTGACCCACCGCGATGTTCTTGCGTTCACTACGGCGTACTCGGGTCTTTACAGTCTTCTTCTTGGCAGCCATACCTTACTTGCCCTTCTTCTTAGCGCCGATCTGACGCCTCGGACCCTTACGGGTACGCGCGTTGGTGTGCGTACGCTGTCCACGAACCGGTAGGCCGCGAC
Source organism: Actinomycetota bacterium (assembly GCA_018902765.1). Classification (GTDB taxonomy): domain Bacteria; phylum Actinomycetota; class Coriobacteriia; order Anaerosomatales; family JAHIQC01; genus JAHIQC01. The sequence continues at coordinate 2,275 of JAHIQC010000370.1, forward strand.
GGTGACGCAGGCCGCGGTAGCAGCCAATCTCCATAAGGCGCTTGATGTTCTGGCTGACCTCGCGACGCAGGTCACCCTCGACTCGCAGGTTGCGGTCGATGAACTCACGAAGACGAACGACCTCTTCCTCGGTGAGGTTGCGGACGCGCGTATCCGGATCGATCCCAGTCTCGCGAAGGATCGTCTGGCTGGTCGTAAGACCAATGCCGTAGATGTAGGTTAGGCCAATCTCAACGCGCTTCTCGCGCGGGAGGTCGACACCTGTAATACGGGCCACTCGTGCTCCCTCCTAGCCCTGACGCTGCTTGTGGCGCGGGTTCTCGCAAATCACGAGGACTCGACCGTGGCGCCGGATGATCTTGCACTTGTCACACATCTTCTTGACCGAAGGTCTGACCTTCATCGTTCTCCCTTTCGGCGTTCTTGCATCTATCTGCACGCCCAGCCGCAGGCGCGAAGTTTCTGATGGCATCGGGCCAAACACGCCTCCGGGCGTGTCCAGTACCCTTCTTACAGTACGACTTACTTGTAACGATAAGTGATACGGCCTCGCGTCAGGTCGTATGGCGAAAGCTCCACGACTACCCGGTCCCCGGGGAGGATGCGGATGTAGTGCATACGCATCTTTCCTGAGATGTGGGCAAGCACCTTGTGGCCATTGTCGAGCTCAACGCGAAACATCGCATTGGGAAGAGGCTCGGAGACCACGCCTTCCATCTCTATGGAGTCTTCTTTCTTCGCCACTTACTACCTGTCTCCGTCTCGGGGCTTCAAGCCGCAAATGAGTAGTATACGTATTGCACCCACTCCCGTAAAGCGTGTTCGCGAGTATTCTCCGTCTGATCACTCCTGCGTAAGGACAATCGGCCCATGGGGACCGATTGCCACGGTGTGTTCGAAGTGCGCCGAGTAGGCGCCGTCGACGGTCACCACCGTCCAGCCGTCATCGAGTGACCTGACAGCGGCTGATCCGGCATTGATCATGGGCTCGATCGCGAGAACCATCCCCTCTTGCAGGGTCGGTCCTTTGCCTGCGGGACCGTAATTGGGTATCTGCGGCTCTTCGTGCATGGAGCGGCCGATACCGTGCCCCACATACTCGCGCACTACCGAGAAGCCCGCAGCCTCCGCAACCGTTTGCACGGCGTTGGATATGTCATAGAGCCTCATGCCCGGACGAGCCTTGGCGATCCCCGCTTCAAGAGAGCGGCGAGTCGCGTCAAGAAGCAAAGCAGCCTCGTCGCTGATCGAACCGACAGGAAAGGTCCTGGCCGAATCGCCGAAGTACCCCTCGACCACCGCGCCGACATCCACTGAGAGAATATCCCCGTCCGACAGCACTCGCTTCACAGAAGGGATACCATGCACCACCTCTCCATTGAGAGAAGCGCAGATGGTGGCCGGAAAGCCCTGGTAGCCCTTGAACGCAGGGATGGCACCGCAGGACCTGATGGCCTCCTCGGCAATCTCGTCGAGCTGCTGGGTGCTGACTCCGACGCGGATTGCTTCCCCGACAAGACGAAGAGCCCGAGCGGTGATCCGCCCGGCCTCTTTCATCACTTCGATCTCAGCTGAGGACTTCTTGATTATCACGAA
>JAHIQC010000371.1 GCA_018902765.1 Actinomycetota bacterium
CAGGATGGCGTTGCTCTTGACGCTCTTGGCCACGCGCCATGCGAAGAGCAGCTGCTCCATCTCCTCGGCAGAGGGCTCGCGTTCGGTCACGGAGCGGAAGGCAGCGGGGTCCTCGGTGACGCTGTCGCTGGTCTGGATGAGCATGCCGCCCTCGACCGCACGCGAGTCGTGGTGACCCGCGACCGGGCGCAGTCCGCCGGTGCGCAGGACGCGGATGTTCGGCTTGTCGGCGAGCAGAGTCAGCGCGCCGGCTTCAAACTCGGGTGCGATCATGACCTCGACGAACTGGCCGTTCTCGTAGATGGCCTCGATAAGCGAGCGGGGTACCGGCTGGTTGAACGCCATGACTCCGCCAAACGCGCTGATCGGGTCCACGTCGTGGGCGCGCGAATACGCCACAACGATGTCGGCTGCGATGGCGCAACCGCACGGGTTGGTGTGCTTCACGATCACGCATGCGGCATCGCCGGAGAACTCGCGAACCGCCGTCCACGCCGCGTCGGTGTCCAGGATGTTGTTGTAGGAAAGCTCCTTGCCTTGCAGCTGTTCTGCACGAGCCAGCGTGTGCTCCTTGGAATCCATGAAGCGGTAGAAAGCCGCCATCTGATGCGGGTTCTCGCCGTAGCGCAGATCCTGCACCTTCTCAAGGCGGAAACGAGCCTCGTCGGGGAACGCGACGCCCTTGTACTCGGACAGGTACATCCAAATGGCGCTGTCATACGAGCTCGTCTTGCGAAAGACCTCGACCGCGAGGCGCTTGCGGGTATCCCACAGCGTGGAGCCCTCGTGGGCGCGCATCTCAGCTACGATGACCTCGTAGTCGGCCGGGTCGGTGACCACGGCCACGCTTTCGAAGTTCTTGGCGGCCGAGCGCAGCATGCTCGGGCCTCCGATATCGATGTTCTCGATGGCCTCGGCCTCGGTGACGCCGGGCTTGGCGATGGTGGCCTCAAAAGCGTAGAGGTTCACGACGACCATGTCGATCATGCCGATGCCGTGCTCCTCGGCGGCCGCCATGTGCTCAGGCACGTTGCGGCGAGCCAGAAGTCCGCCGTGGACCTTCGGATGCAGGGTCTTGACGCGCCCGTCCATCATCTCGGGAAAGCCGGTCAGATCGTCGATCGGGCGCACGGGCACGCCGGCGTCAGCGAGCGCCTTGGCCGTCCCACCGGTCGAAACGATCTCGACACCGAACTGTTCGACGAGCACTTTGCAGAACTCGGCGACGCCGGTCTTGTCGGTCACGGATACGAGCGCGCGCTTTACCTGTACGTGATCCATGGAACCCCTCCCTGAAAGCCTTCAACGGGGTCGGGCCGCGTTCGCGGCCCGACAGTCTCGCGTATGCCGATTGTAGCGGGTGCGAAGAACCGCGCCACCCGCGCTTTGCACACTTACTCTCCCTGTACCCACTTGCCGTTCTTGACGCTGTACCAGGAGATGACCTGATTCTTGGTATCGCCATTGGCATCGAACTCCGTGACGCCCGTGACGCCGTCGAAGCTGCCGTTGCGCACGGCGTCAACGAGCGCCGCGCGGTCGGGACCGACCTGCATGATGGCGTTCACGTAGATCCACGCTTGGTCATAGGCGTAGCTGTCGTATGCCTGAGGAGCCTCGCCATACTCGGCCTCATATGCGGCCTTGAAGTCCGCACCGCGGGGCTGCTGCTCGAGCGGCAGACCCAGGATCGTGGCGACATCGCCCTCTGCGTTAGCCGCTCCGGCGATCGAGATGAAGTCGTCCGCAAAGATGAGGTCGCCGCCGATGAGAGGAACCATGAATCCGGCTTCCTTCATCTGCTTGGTGATGAGCGCCCCCTCGGTGTGTGCGCCTGCAAAGTAGACGGCGTCAGGCGCCAAAGCCTTGAGCTTGGTCACGAGCGCCGAGAAGTCGACCTCTTTGGACTGGATCTTCTCGTTAGCCATGACGGTGCCGCCCTTGGCGGTGAACTCCGTGACGAACTCCTGCGCAAGGCCCTGGCCATACTGTGTGGAGTCATCGACGACGGCGACCTTCTTGTAGCCCACCTTGTCCAGCAGAAGCTCGGCGGCGTACTTGCCCTGAGCGTCGTCCTTGGCAACGATGCGATTGACGACTGGGTAGCCCTTCGCCGTGAGCTCGGGATTCGACGACACAGAAATCATCGTGAGCCCGGCCTTGTCATAGACCGTCGATGCCGGAATCGAGCATCCGGAGTTGAAGTGTCCGATCACCCCGACGACTTCGGTGTCGCCCGCAAGCGCGTTGGCGACGTTCACGGCCTGCTTGGGGTCGCCCTGATCGTCCTCGGCACGCAGAACGAACTCGTAGCCCTTGCCCTTTACGTCCTCGTCGGAATTCGCTTCCTTGAAAGCAAGCTCCACCGCGCGCTTCATTCCCAGACCATACACCGCGTTGTCACCCGTGAGCGGGGCCGCGAAACCAAGCTTGACCTCGGTGATCGCGGAGGGCTCGGCCTCCTTGGCCGTATCGTCCTTGGCAGCACAGCCGGAAGCCGCAAGCGCGAAGGTGAGCGCGCACGCAAGAAGGAGCGAGGTGAGTTGTAGAGTCTTGTGGGTCATCGGTGTTCCTCTTGTCTCTCGATATCGCCGGGAGGCGACCTGCTCATAAATGGTATCAGTCAGTTTGTGCGGTGCACAACGCGCTTAGGTCGCGTCGTCTATCCGTATGTGGTTACCGTCGGTGGCGACTCGGCGCTGCGCGAACAGCTCGATGGCCTGCGGATAGAGCTCGTGCTCGACCGCGTGGATCTTGGCCTCGAGCATCTCGAGTGTGTCCCCCGGCTCCACTATCACCGGTCGCTGAGCGATGATCGCTCCTTCGTCGAACCGCTCGTTGGCCAGATGGACCGTCACGCCGGTGACGCGCACTCCGTACTCGAAGGCCTCGCGGATTCCGTTGGCCCCGGCGAAGCTGGGTAGCAGCGACGGGTGGATGTTGAGCACGTGGTTCGGGTACGCGTCCAAGACCTCCGGACCGAGCAGGCGCATGTAACCTGCCATGATCACCAGATCGACCTCATGCTCCTGCAAGACCTCCAAGATCGCCCGGTTGTACCCCGACATGGTGTCGTACGCGGTGCGATCGACCCAAACCGCCGCGACTCCGGCGCGGCGCGCGCGCTCAAGCCCGTACGCCGCTTCTTGGTTGCTGATCGCCACGACCACGTCGGCTTCTAGCCTGTGATCCTTCGACGCATCTATGATGGCTTGAAGGTTAGTGCCGCTCCCGGAGATCAGTACCCCGAGACGCATGCGTTCGGTTCCACTCATGACTCCCCCTCACGCGTAGCGGACTGATCCGCTGCCCTCGACTATCTCCCCGATCTCGAATACCGACTCTCCCGCGGCGCGAAGCTCGGCGGCAATACCTGCAGCCGATGCGGCATCCACGATGAGCGCCATGCCGATGCCCATATTGAAGGTGCGGAGCATCTCCTCGGCGGAAAGAGAAGCGGCATCTGCGACCAGATCGAACAGGTGAGGTGTCTTCCAGGCGTCCGTGTGCACGACCGCATCGCAGTTCGCAGGCAGCGCGCGATCGAGGTTTTCGGTGATACCACCGCCGGTGATGTGCGCCATCGCCCGTACCGAGGAGCCGCGCGTGCCGGCCAAAACGGGAAGGACCGTCTTCACGTAGATGCGCGTGGGCGTGAGCAGCGCGTCGCCCAAGCTCGCACCGCCAAGGTCCACGCGAGGCAGATCGATCTCGTCCTCGTGGCCGTCGACCAGCGCGCGCCGCACTAGTGAGAAGCCGTTGGAGTGAAGCCCGCTGCTCGCCAGGCCCAGCACCGCGTCGCCGGGGCGCACGGAGTCCCGGTCGAGCATCCGCGGACGATCGACAACGCCCACGCAGAACCCGGACAGGTCGTAATCGTCGTCGGCCATGACGCCCGGGTGCTCGGCCATCTCGCCGCCCACGAGCGCGCAACCGGCCTGACGGCATCCCTCGGCGATGCCGCCGACGATCGCTTCGACACGCGCGCTGTCGAGCTGGCCGATGGCGATGTAGTCCAGGAAGAACAGCGGCTCGGCCCCGCTCACCAGGATGTCGTTGGCGCACATCGCGACCAGGTCGATCCCCACGGTGTCGTGGCGGTCG
>JAHIQC010000372.1 GCA_018902765.1 Actinomycetota bacterium
CGTCGAGGTACATCGACGACTGGCGGTTGTGCCCGAAACTGAGCACACGCAGAAAGTCGTAGTCGGCCACGTTGATGTCGTGAAACGCCGAGGTATGGGAGTAGATCTTCGCCACAGGATTCGCACCGCCGGAAGAGTAGGCGATAATAGGCTTGCTTGTCGCATCCTAGTCTCGTGACCTCTGAACTGAAAGGCGTCACCCATGATCCCTCGCTACTCCCGTCCCGAGATGGCCCGCATCTGGGAACTCGAGAACAAGTTCGACATCTGGCGCGAGATCGAAGTGCTCGCCTGCGAGGCACAAGCGGAACTCGGGCAGGCCGGCATCACGCTTGAGGAGGCCGCGCATATCCGCGCGACCGCCGCGTTCACCGTCGAGCGCATCGACGAGATCGAGAGTGTCACCAACCACGACGTGATCGCGTTCCTCACCAACATGGCCGAGTACATCGACGCCGACATCGCGCCGGGCGACCCCATGCCCAGCCGCTGGGTGCACTTCGGGATGACCTCAAGCGACCTAGGCGACACCGCCCTTTGCTATCAGATGACCCAAGCAATCGACATCCTTGTGGCGGATGTTCGCCGCATCGGCGAGATCTGCAAGCGCCGCGCGCTCGAGACTCGCGAGATGCTGTGCGTAGGCCGCACCCACGGCATTCACGCCGAGCCGATGGTCATGGGCATGAAGTTTGGCCGCTGGGCCTGGGCCATGAAGCGTGCCGAGGAGCGCCTCATGCGCACCCGTGAAAACATCGCCGTGGGCGCTATCTCCGGCGCGGTCGGCAGCTACTCCAACATCGACCCGTTCGTGGAAACCTACGTGTGCGAGAAGCTCGGCCTTGTGCCCGAGCAGCTCTCCACTCAGGTCGTACCGCGTGACCGCCATGCGCAGTTCCTCGCGGTCCTCGCCACGGTCGCCGCTTCTGCCGAGGAGATCGCACTCGAGATCCGCGCGCTGCAAAAGTCAGACACGCTCGAGGCCGAGGAGCCGTTCGCCAAGGGCCAGAAGGGCTCGTCCGCGATGCCGCACAAGCGCAATCCGATCACGGCCGAGCGCGTATGCGGTCTAGCGCGTGTCATCAAGGCGAACGCGCAGGTTGGTTTCGACAACGTGGCGCTGTGGCACGAGCGCGATATCAGCCATTCGAGCGCCGAGCGCGTCGTGCTCGCCGACTCGACGATCGGGCTCGATTATCTCCTCGGCAAGTTGGAGTGGATCTTGGACGGGCTCGTGCTCTATCCCGAGACCATGAAGGCGAACCTCGACCGCACGCGCGGGCTTATCTACTCGAGCCGTGTGCTGCTCGCGCTGGTGAGCGCCGGGATACTGCGCGAGGACGCGTACGACGTCGTGCAGCGCAACGCGATGCTCGTGTGGGATGACATCCAGCAGGCGCGAAGCGGGCCGAGCTATCGCGAGCGCCTCGATGCCGACCCCGACTTCCCGATCTGTGACGAGGAGCTCGAGATCATCTTTGACCCGTGGGGATTCCTGTCGCGCATCGACGTGCTGTTCGATCGGCTCGAAGGGCTTTCGTTCTAGCAAGCCTCGGCTGCTCACCGAGTTTGCAGCCGCCGAGGCCAGGCGGGACTAGTCGCGCAAAGCGGACTCGGCTCGGACCCGGTTGATTCTCAGCGCCAGCGCGGGCATCTCGTCGCACACGACCACACTCACCACGTGCCAGTCGATGCCCTCATAGTGGTGCGTGATGCGGTCGCGCATCCTGGCCATCAGCGACCAAGGCACGTCTGCAAAGTGCTTCCGGGTGTCGGAGCTAAGACGCTTCGCAGCTTCGCCCAAGACCGTCAGGTTCCAAAGCACCTGCTCGTCACGCTCAATCGATGAGCCGAGTGGGCATTCGCGGACAGTGTTTCCGAGGCTGACCAGTCGCTCGGCAGCGTGAACCAGATCGTCGAGGAGCAGGGTGTCATCACGCCCGCCAGACATAGATCACCTCGTCATCAACGCGCGAGCGCACTCGGTCCCTCAGGGTTTCGGGTCTGACGAGGTCGACCTTACGCCCTAGAATCGCCTCTGCGAACTCAGCGGCCTCCATGAACCTCAACCCACCAGGGTCGTCGGTCTCAACGAGCAGGTCCACGTCACTGTCTAGTGTTTGGTCGCCCCGCGTGAAGGATCCGAAGACCCCGATACGAACGAATCGGTATAGGTCCCGGAATGTATCGCTGTGAGCGCGTATCCGAGCCGCGACATCACCGAGGTCACTTGCCGGAGCGGCGGCCCGAGTGGTTGAAGCGGGCCCGTAAACTGCGGTCGTCTCGGCCGCGAGTAGCCCTGGCGGAGCAATCACATCAAGGGCCTTCATTGTGCGCGCAACGCGCTCAAGACTCGCGGCGCGATATGACGTGGCCTCCCAGCGGGCGATCTGCTGTTGAGAAGTGTTGAGCGCACCGGCCAGGGCGCGCTGCGAGATGCCCGCTGCCCGCCGCGAGCGAACGAGAAGTTCGCCTATGTCCAGTATGTCGTCCATGAGTTCAGAATACATCATTAGAGATGTAATCAACAACACTGAAGTAGTGACTGGGCGGGCGCGACACCCGGTCGGTGACGGTCAGTCGGCGTCCCTGCTGGCGGCCCACTCCACGACTTCTGCCTCAAGCTCGCGAGCGTGTTCCAGTCCGCCTAGGTCGCGCACGCTCCAGCCGGTCGACTCCAGAAGTGCGGAGACCTCGGCTTTGGCGCCGGCATCGTCTCCGGCGATACGCATCGTCGTGGGGCCGTCGCCCGGATCGGGGTCGACCATCCTGCGTGCGAAGATGGTGTTGTAGGCCTTGACCACGCGCGCGCTGGGAACCGCGCGCTGCAGGACCTCGGCCGCCGAGTCCTCGGCGCCATAGGCCGCGACCGTTGCGCCGTCGACGTGCGCGATCGGATTCACGACATCGATGACGACCTTGTCGGCCAGATTCCCGGCACCGATGGTCTCTAGTGTCTCTAGCACGAGTGAGCCGGGGTAGGCGGTGATGACGATGTCACCGAAGCGAGCCGCCTCAGCGTAACTCCCGGCGTAACCCTGGCCGTCGCTCGTTGCGACGAACTCCATCATGGCCGGGTTGCTCGTGTCGCGGGTGCCGAGCATCACATCGTGCCCATGGCGCGCGAGTCCGGCCGCCAACGAGCTGCCGACCATTCCCGATCCGATGATCCCGATTCGCATGGCGCACCCCTTATCTAGTGCGGTCCGAGTCGGCCGCTAGAAAGGAGATGCCCGAGATGAGCCCGAACCTATCCGCGCGCTTTGCGTACCCCATAACGCAGGAGGGTCTTGAGCTTCTCGGCTGCGGCGCGATTCGGGTCGCCGAGGTAGATCTCGTGATGCTTGCCGATGACCTCGTACCCGCGCTCGGCAGCGAAATCCAAGAGGCGCTTTACGGTCGCGGGTTCCTCGGAATAGGGGCCTATGTGGAGGAGTTCGACTGACGGGCCCTCGGAGAAGGTCTGGAGGCGGATCTCGGCTAGGCGCGGTGGGTTCTTCTTGGTCGCGACCTTTTCGCGCATGGCCTCGACGAGCTCGCCGTCGACCTCGTCGGGCAGCATGATCATGAGGCGCCAGGCCAGCGTGGCGCGATCGACCGGCGCAAACTCGCGCTCGGGGTCCGTCTGCCAGTACAGACCCTCGAGCGGAGCGACTTTGTACACGAGCCCCAGCTGCTTCTTGGCAGCGAACTTGATCGGATAAGCCAGGCCGAACAGCGCGCCCACGGCCTCCTGGAACGTCTCGCCGCCGATGTCACCTGCGCCATCGAGCTGGAGGAAGCGCATGGGTGGCACATCGATGAGCACGGGCGTGTTGAGGCCCTGCTTGTACAGCGCAGCTGCTGCCCGGTCGTCGCGAGGCGTCATGGTCGGCGTTCCTGTTCCTGCGATCTGTGGGTCCTAGAGTGCTTCGGCCAAGGTCGCCGCTTGTGCGTCCCGGCGTCGCTTGAACCACTTCTCGATCTCTACGGCCCAGAACACCACTGTCGACAGGGCCAGCGCGATGAGCAGATCGCGAAGCGAGAGTGCCTCTGTCTTAAAGACCACCTGCATGAACGGTACGTAGATCGTGGCCAGCTGCAGCAAGAATGTGAGAAGGACAGCTCCGAGCATCGGCATGTTCGAGAACAGGCCGACCTGGAACAGCGACTGGCGGTCCGAGCGAATGGCCAGGGCGTGGCCCATCTGGCTTAGGCACAACACGGTGAAGACCATCGTGCGCCAGTACAGGTCGTGGCCGGCCGGTGCTTGAGGCATGGCCCATGCCTGCATGAACAAGGACGCACCACCCATGAGCAGGCCGACCCAGATCAGATGCACGCCGAGCCCGTCAGCAAAGATCGATTCCTTGGGCGCACGGGGCGCACGGTCCATGAGGTTCTTCTCGTGTGGCTCGCTCGCGTAGGCGAGGCCGGGGAGGCCGTCGGTAACGAGGTTGATCCACAGGATGTGGATAGGCAGCAGCGGAATCGGCATCCCCAGAAGAGGAGCGAGCAGGATAGTCCAGATCTCGCCGGAGTTCGACGTCATGGTGTACTTGATGAACTTGCGTATGTTGTCGAAGATGCGGCGACCTTCGCGCACCGAGGAGACGATCGACGAGAAGTTGTCGTCGAGAAGCACCATGTCCGCAGCTTCTTTGGCCACGTCGGTGCCGGTTATCCCCATGGCCACGCCGATGTCGGCGCGTGCGAGAGCCGGAGCGTCGTTGACGCCATCACCGGTCATGGCGACGTACTCACCGCGATCCTGCAGCGCTTGAACGATCTTGAGCTTTTGTTCCGGCGCGACGCGCGCATAGACCCGGATGCCTTCGACCCTGCCCTCGAACGCTTCTAGTGTGAGCGCGTCCAGTTCGGTTCCGGTCATCATCTGGTCGGCGTGCTGAGCAATACCAAGGCGCTTGGCGATGGCCAGGGCGGTCGCGGGGTGGTCGCCGGTGATCATTACGGGAATGATGCCCGCATGCTTGCACGTCGTGACCGCTTCAAGTGCCTCTTCACGTGGGGGATCCAGAAGGCCCACGTAGCCCAGCAGCGTGAGATCACACTCGAGTCCGCCCATGTCGCCGTCGTCGGGCAGGCTGTCGAAACGACGCATGCCAAAGGCTAAGACGCGCAGCCCCTCGGCAGACCATCCGTCGATGCGGGCCGTGGCCATGGCCGGGTTGATCGCGACGCGCCCCCCAGTGGCATCAAGCGCATCGACGGACCGCTCCACCATCGTCTCGGCAGCGCCCTTGGTGAGCAGCATGTAGGTGCCGTCAGGTAGTTCATGCGCTGTGGACATGAGCTTGCGATCCGAGTCGAACGGCAGCTCGGCAGAGCGCGGGAACTGCGCCGAGAGGGCGGCACGCTCGTAGCCGCTCTCGGCGGCAACGCGGTAGAACGCGATCTCCGTGGGGTCGCCGATAAGGGAGTCGTCTGCTCCGTCCACGTCATTGGAAAGCGCGAGCGCGCGGCCGAACCAGCTCTCCTCGCCAGTTGAATTCTCGTGTAAGCGCAAGGTGAGCTCGGAGGCATCGCCGCCTGCAAGCCGCTCAGCTGTCATCTGGTTCAGTGTGAGCGTGCCGGTCTTGTCGGTGCATATGTAGGTGACCGAGCCCAGGGTTTCGACCGCAGGAAGCTTGCGAACGAGCGTGTGCGCCTTGACGAGTCGGCGGGCGCCGAATGCGAGCGCGATGGTGGCCACGGCGGGCAGGGCCTCGGGGACGGCGGCCACCGCAAGGCTCACGGCGGTGAGGAACATGACCAGAAGATCCTCGCCGTTCATCATCCCGATGACGAAAACGATGGTGCAAAGCCCGAGCGCGGCGAGCCCGAGCTGGCGTCCGAACTGTGCGAGCCGCTTTTGCAGCGGCGTCTTGACGTCTCCGGTCGAGCTCAGCAGTTTCGCGATCTTGCCGATCTCGGTCGTGATTCCCACCCCGGTTACGACGCCTGTTCCTCGGCCGTGCACGATCTGGGTGCTTCTGAACGCCATGTCCGTGCGGTCACCCAGGGGCGCCTTCGCATCCGAGATGGTATCGACCGTCTTGTCGACCGGCAGGGACTCGCCCGTGAGTGTGGCTTCCGCGGCGCGCAGGCCGGCCGACTCGATCAGCCGCATGTCGGCGGGCACGATGCGGCCGGCATCGAGAAGCACGATGTCGCCCAGCGTGAGCTGGGAGGCGGGGATTTCGGTCACCTGGCCGTCACGGCGGACGGTGGCGGTCTCGGCCGCCATTTTGCGCAACGCCTCCATCGCGCGTTCGGCACGGTACTCCTGCACCACGCCGATCACGGCGTTGAGGGCGACGATGACGAGGATTGCGATGGTGTCAGCGATCTCGCCCAAGACGCCGGAGACAACGGCGGCGCCCAAGAGCAGCAAGATCAGGAAGTCCTTGAACTGGTCGATGATCATTGCCGCGACTGAGCGGACTTCGCCTTCGGGCAGGTCGTTAGGGCCGATGGCCTCGTGGCGCGCGTGAGCTTCGGCGTCGGTGAGGCCCTGCGGGGAGCTTTCCAGGCGCAAGAGCACCTGGTCGGCGTCGACGGCATGGGCCGCATCGATGACGTACGCGGGATTGGGGGAGGTGTGGACGAGCGAGGGCTGTTTAGGCATGTCTTCTCCAGTGCGCGGTGTGTCAGGACTCGAGTGTTCCTGAAGGTCTCGCACGCGAGGCGACTCGTTGGCAGGACCGGGGTGACGCTCCACCCGTGATGACGGCCTGCCTCCCGACGCTAGCGTCGGGCAGCTACTCCCCTTCGTGGGGCATCGTACCCGAATCGGGGCTCGGAGGCGAGAGGGAGAAGGGGTATCCTAGTGCGGTCAATGATCGTGCCGTTCTCGGCCGACACGAAGGAGCCTCATATGACCACCGCATGCGCACGTCACATCCTTGTTCCCACCGAGGAGCAGGCCAACGACCTCAAGCAGCAGATCGTAGCCGGCGCTGATTTCGGCGAGATCGCCAAGCAGTTCTCGTCATGCCCGTCGGGCCGCGATGGTGGCGACCTTGGCGAGTTTCGTCCCGGACAGATGGTCAAGGAGTTCAACGACGTCTGCTTCAACGACGAGGTCGGCGTTGTGCACGGCCCGGTGAAGACGCAGTACGGCTACCAC
>JAHIQC010000373.1 GCA_018902765.1 Actinomycetota bacterium
CACCCTCGCCGAGCACCTCGGCGGCCTCGACGGTGAGCATCACGCGCTCGCCACCCGGGAGATCGACCTCGACCGTGCTCACCGTCGTGCCCACAAGCGCGAGCGCGGCCGCCTTCGCTGCGGCGGCAGCACACGTGCCTGTAGTCAGGCCTGAACGCATGGGGACGATGACGGTGTTGTCGGCGGGCCGGGTCACAGGGCTGGCGCCTCGCTTGCGGAGCGAAGGAGCGCGTTGATTGCGGCAGCGGTGAGCGGCGAGCCGCCGCGCGAACCGTGGACGGTAATGTAGGGCAGGTCGCTCGCGGCGAGTGCCGACTTGGACTCAGCAGCGTCGACGAAGCCGACGGGGATCCCGACCACAAGCGCCGGACGCGCGACTCCCTCCCGCGCTAGAGCGATGATCTCGCGCAGTGCCGAAGGCGCGTTGCCGATTGCGACGATTGCGCCGTCGATCTCGCTCGCGAGCTGGCGCATGGCCGTCGCAGAACGCGTCCGGCCCGTCTCAAGTGCCTCCTCGGCGACCGCGGGATCGTCAATGAGACAACGAGTCGAGCCGCCGAGCACACCGAGCCTCGCCGTGTCGATACCGGCTTGGACCATGCGCACATCTGTGATCACGGGCGCGCCAGACCGCAGGGCGGCGACTCCTGCAGCCGCCGCACACGGCGAGAACTCGACCGCACCGCCCAGCGACAGATCACCGCTGGCGTGCACCAAACGGCGCACGATGGCCGCCTCGATGGCATCGTCGGGCGTGGCGATCGAGGCGCTGATGATCTCCATGCTGTTGGCTTCGATCTCTTCTGGACCGAGCTGCCCCCACACCGCGTGACCACTGTGACCGAGCCGATCGAGGAGCAGCTCGACGATACGCGGGTCGGATCCGATGGGCTCACGGATCTCGAAGCTGACGCCCGGGAATTGCTGCGCCGCCTCGGCGACCTTCTCCGGGATGTCGTGCTTGATGTGGTGGCCCATGAACAGGAAGCACGGCTGGACCACGATGTCGGACGCGCCGGCGTCGACCGCCAGCTTCACAGCGTCGACCAGCGACGGCACAGCGAGTTCCATGAACGCGGGGATAACGCGGCGGCCCTGAAGACGCGGCACCAGCATCTCGGTGACGTGTAGGAACTGCTCGGTCGCCTCGGGCGAGCGGCTTCCGTGGCCAAGGACGATGACTGCGTGCTGGGTCATTCGGGCCTCCTGGGGGATGTGTCGGCGACCGGCGCCGAATCGTGGCGAGCAGACGCGTGCGCACGACACGCCGCGACGAATGCCGAGGCGACCTGCGGGCAGCCTGCGAAGTTGAGGTGCAGGTACGACGCGACCACGTTGTCGGCAGCGAAGCCGCGCGCTTCGCCGTCGACCCGCCACGCCGGCGCCGCGCCTGCTTGCGGCTCGCACGTCGAGTACCGGAACTCGTGGCCGCGCACAACGGTGCCCGCCTCGCCGAGAACCCCGCTAGCGACGAGCGTCGCCTCGGCGTAGCCGACGCGCTGCAGCCGCGGCATCATCGTCGCGCTGGCGGGAAGGACTCCGGCCATCGGCAGCTCGCGTCCGTCGCCGTCGGTCAGCGATTCGAGCAGGTAGAGCATCCCGCCGCACTCCGCATAGATCGGCAGGCCGGCGGATGCGGCACCCGCAATCGACTCGCGCATGGACACGTTGTCGGCGAGACGCTCGGCGAAGAGCTCGGGATAGCCGCCGGGCAGGTAGAGACCGTCGGCGTCAGCCGGCAGCGCCGTGTCGGCAAGCGGGCTGAACTCGACGACGTCAGCACCCAGGCCTCGAAGCGCCTCGGGGTTGTCGGCATACGTGAAGGCGAAAGCCGCGTCGCGCGCCATCGCGATGCGCGGCGTCGGTCCCGGTGTGCGCAGGCATGCCCACGTCGGCTCGGCGGGCGGCAGTGTCTCGGCCGAACGCGCAAGGGCTAGCAGCGCATCGACGTCGCAGTACCGCTCGACGAGTTCACCGAGGTGCGATATCGCCGCTCGCCCGGCGACGTCGTCCTCGCCGGCCTGCACGAGTCCGAGGTGCCGCGAGGGAAGCCTCGCCTCATCGGCGGGCGGCACCCATCCGAGCACGGGAATGCCGATACTCTCGAACGCGTCAGAGACAGAGGCACGACTGCGGTGCTCGGCAAATCGGTTGACGATGACGCCGCCCACGCGCACCCGGTGGTCGAAAGTGGCGAAGCCGAGCGCGACAGCGGCGAGACTGGCAGCAGCGCGCGATGCGTCGATCACGAGCACGATCGGCGCGCCAATCAGCCTGGCGACGTCTGCGGTGCTGCACGCAGCGGCGCCGGTGCGGTGGCCGTCGAAGAGCCCCATCACGCCCTCGACCACGACGACGTCGGCGCCCTCGCTCGCTGCAGAGAACGCCGCCGTCGCGCCATCCTCGCCCATCGTCCAGACGTCGAGGTTGCGGGCGGCACGGTCGGTCGCCAGAGCGTGCCATCCTGTGTCGAGGTAGTCAGGCCCGACCTTCGCCGAGCCGACACTCAAACCGCGTCCGGCGAGCGCGGCTACCAGCCCGAGCGCGATCGAGGTCTTCCCCTCGCCGCTGCGAGGCGCAGCGATGACGAGACGGGCGCTCACGTGCGTCCTCCCGAAACTCGACTGCTGTTCGCCGTGTCCACTGCTCGCGCGCCTCCCGGTCGTGCATCCCGAGAACGCGAAAACCCGGCTCAGCGGGCCTTCTGCGAGACCTGCGAACCGGGGATGGATGGCAACCGGCGCGGACGGGTCCCTGCTTCCGAGGGATGGTTCCGCGTCGCTCCTGGCAGGTCTCCCGACTTAGTAGCCGTATGTGGCTACATCACGGTGGCGGACCCGTGCCGGAATTTCACCGGCTTCCCTATTCTCCCGACCGCAGCAGCGGCTCGGGCACCAAGGCGACGACACGTATGTTATTGTCCCGGCATTCTACACTCGCGAGACACGCTTGGAAAGTTGTCCAGCATAGGAGTACCCGTGGAATCTGCCTTTGGCCCAAACGAGCCAGCCAACGGCGAGCGCCGTCCGCTCGCGCCGCTGCTCGTAGACCTCACCGACCGAATTGTGGTCATCGTGGGAGGTGGTCCGGTCGCCGAGCGCCGGTGCCGCACGATGCTCGCGGGCGGTGCCACGGTCCGAGTAGTAGCATCCAGCGCATGCTCGGGTCTTGTCGATCTGTCCGAGGCCGGGCGGATCGACCTGCGGCTCAAGGACTTCTCTCGCCCGGACGCCGATGACGCCTTTCTTCTGGTCGCCGCCACCGACGACCGGGCCGCCAACCAAGCCGCTCGCGATGCGGCGGCCTCAAGCGGATGCCTGCTCAATGACGCCACCGAGCCCGGCTGCGGCGACGTCATCGTTCCGGCCGAACTGCGCCAGGGACGGCTGCGCATAACCGTGAGCACGTCAGGCGCCTCTCCGTCGGTGGCGCGTCGCATTCGCGACCGCATCGCCGCCGAGTTCGACCCGCGCTGGCAGCGCTACCTCGACGCAGTCGCGGGCGCCCGCGGACTTGCTCGCACGAGCAAGTGCGAGCCCGCAGAACGCCACGCGCTGCTCGAGGCGCTCGGCGGGCTCGCACTTGAGACGCGCTTCTTCACTTCCGAGCTCTCAGCCCAGGAGATGCTCACTGCCGCTCGGACGCTAGCCGAGAGCAGACCGCCCGCGAGCACTTCGGCAACGGCACTCGTCAGTCTGGTCGGCGCGGGTCCCGGCGACCCCGGGCTCATCACCATGCGCGGCCTGGAGCGCCTGCGCGCAGCCGACGTCGTCGTCTACGACTACCTCATCGACGAGCGCCTCATTGCCGAGGCGCGACCTGACGCCGAGCTCATCTACGTGGGAAAACGCGGCGGTCACCATCACCGCACCCAAGACCAGATCAACTCGCTCCTCGTCGAGCTGGCCACCAGCGGCAAGGCACGGCTTGTGGTCCGCCTCAAAGGCGGGGACCCGTTCATCTTCGGCCGAGGCGGTGAGGAGGCGCTGGTGCTCGCCGACGCGGGCCTAGCCTTCGAGGTAATACCGGGCGTAAGCGCCGGAGGTGCGGTTCCGGCGAGCGCCGGAATTCCCGTCACTCACCGCGGCATAGCATCATCGGTGACGTTCGTCACCGGGCACGAAGACCCCACCAAGGAGTGGGCCGGTCTGTCTTGGGCACAGCTTTCGAAAGGCGCAGACACGCTGTGCATTTACATGGGAGTGAAGAACCTCGGCCGCATCGTCGGAGAGGTGATGGCGGGCGGGCGCCCAGCCGACCAACCGATCGCGCTCATCCGATGGGGCACTACGGAGCGCCAAGAGGTTCTCGTCGGCACTCTCGGAAACATCACCGAGAGAGCGGACGCTGCGGGCTTCGGTGCTCCCGCGATCATCGTCATCGGCGACGTCGTGTCCCTGCGTGGCCGGCTCAAGGGCGCCGAGGGCGACCCCATGTAGGCATCTGCCACACGCATGCGCCGTGCAGGTGCCCCCGATCATGGGCACCAAATCTCCGCCGCCCACCAAGTGGCCACCGCAAGCCGCAGTTCGCTCAGATCAGAGCACGAAGCGCCTGCCTTGCGAACGCTGACCGCGAGGTCGAGGACGGAGTGAGGGTGTCGTCCGATCCACCACAAGAAACAGTGGACCGCCCGCAAGAACGGGCAGTCCCACCTGCTCATAATATGGTGCCCCCAAGGGAATTCGAATCCTGATTGTGCTTGTGACTATTGGTGACTATTGGGACTCGTTGGTACGGCTGGCCACGCGGTTCGTCCCAATAGGTCCCAACGAGTACCAACAAGTACCATGTATTTGGGCGACAAATCGGGCGACAAATCGGGCGCTCATGTTCACCCGACGCACGCGGCTTGGGCACTGTTGCCGGTGACCGCTGGGCGGACCTGTCGTGGTCTCCGGAACAGGCGCCCGCCACTGCCCCGGACGGCGCCTCGATCAGCATGCGGATGAGTTGTCCGCGAAGGTCGCTCACTCGATCCGTCTGCCGGGTCAACCCCCGATTGGTGGGAGTCTCCTGACTTGCTCAGGTGCGGCCAACTCCAGTGTTGACATTGAACCTAGTCGAAGGTGCTAGCATGGCCGCGACCGCCGACGGAGGGAGTCGCAAGCGCATGAGAATCGGTGAGATAGCAGGCGTCGCGGGCTTGAGCACATCGGCGATTCGCTACTACGAGAGGGTCGGGCTGCTCGCCGCTCCGTCGAGGAGCAGGTCCGGCTACCGCGAGTACTCCGACGAGGACGTACGAAGGGTCCGACTGATCGCCCAAGCGAGAATGCTGTCTCTGCCACTGGGCGAGGTTAGACAACTCATCGCATTCGCGATGGACGGCAAGTGTGGGCCCCTTCGAAGTGAGCTGCGCACCGCACTCGAGAATAGGGCGGCGGACACGCGCCGACAGATCCGCGAGCTGAAGTCACTGCAGCGCGAGCTCGATCGCATCTGCGCGGAACTTGCAGACACCTCATGCCCATCGCAAGCACTTGCCCCGTCCAGCTCGGGCGCCTGCGCCTGCCTGGACGACCTGGCGTCTTCCGGATCCGGCCGGTCCGAGGACTAGACAAACAGGCAACCGAGAGGAGGAGAGCAAATGTCGGACAAGGCGAAGAAGACAAAGAAGCCGACGAGGTCAGATCAGCCGCAGACACAAGGATGCGGATGTGGATGCCTCGCCAACAACGCGCGCGGCGAGGAGCCGGCGACAAAGAAGTAGTCGGATGGACAACGTGAAGGAGCGCTCACTCGAGGGGGCGCTCCTTTCGTCACTTCCGGCACACACCCGGGGCTACGAACGTCCACCACCGGCATCGGCGAGGCGCCCTGAGTGCTGATGCGCGCTCATGCCCCGAGCGTCATGTCGCAGCACCGACTACCCGCCGAGAGTGCGCATAATCTCGTCGAACTGCTCCCTGGTGATCTCGCCGCCAGCGAAGCGCCTCTTGGCGATAGCAACCGCTTCATCGTGACCGGCCGCGCCCGGAGCCCCGGGGTATGCGCTAGCAACCGGGTGTCCGCCACCGGAGGCCCGTACCGCCCAGATGACGAGCAGCACGATCCCGACAAGGACGACAGCGCCGAACAAGAGAAACAGCAGCCCGCCGAACCAGCCATCGCCCATCATGTTGCCGCAGCCATACCCGTAGCCGCGCCCGTAGCCCATCATTGCCCGTCCAGCTCCTTCATGTAGCCGATTACTGCGCTGAGTTGCGCGTCCGTCATGTCCCACATAGGCATCGGGGCTTTGAGAGGCTGCCCATTCGGCTCGAAGCCGTCTCGAATGGCACGTGCGATGTCGCTCTCAGACCACGCCGGCACGGTCGTTCCGGCTTCCGAGCGCGGGGACGTGAGCGACGAGTATCTGATGTCGGGAATCTCAACCGTCCCGAACATCATGCCGACCCTCCCGCCGCGACCGTCCTCGCCGTGGCAAACGACGCAGGCCATGTTGCCCATCATGCCGAAACCCGTCATGCGAGAGCCACCTAAGGACCTGGGAATCGACCCGCTCGCATCGCCACCAGTGTAGTAGATGAGCTGGCCATTCGATGAGAACGTGCCGATGCCGGCGGGCGTCAGGGCCGTAGGAGCAAGCGCCCACAGGGCCGCCATCCCGACGAGTCCGATGACGATCAGCACGATTCCCCAGATGAGTGGCGCTCGATTGCTCATGCGTCGCATATACCCGCCGCCTCTCAGACACCGCCTGGCTTGAGTCGTCTTACCGCTCCAGCGGAACCTGAGATTCTGCTGAGCCGAACGCCTCGATCTTTGCCGACGGTCTAACCCCTATGACTAGCTGATCGCGCGTCGAATCTCCTCGAACTGCGCCGTGGTGATCTCGCCAGAAGCAAGCCTCTTGCGGGCGATGTCCATGGGGTCGGGACCGCCGCCAGATGGTGTCTGCACGTTTCCGGAATGATCCATCCCGCAGCAGCCCATGCCGCCACCGTTGCCGGAGCGCATCATCCACATCATGGCGAACGGGATCAGAAGCAGGAAAGGAAAGAAGAGAAACATCATCGGAACTCACTCCCTAGAGGTCTTTCGGGAACACACGTCGCAGGTCCGGGCAGCCCTGGTGACGAGGCCAGTCCACGACGCTCTTCTGTTGGGGCTTGCAGCGCAATGCCCGTGCCACGAGCCCCTTCTTCACGGCCTATTCACCACTTGCGCGCTCGGCTTTCACTCTGCCAGCTCGCAACAGGCCCATCTCCCCACAGATGGTCACCTCATCTCCCCTCTAGACTGAACTCTCTTCGCATGGTATTCAAGTACTTGCTTGAACACTATATTCCCCGAGGAGCGCAAAGTGCCCCAATACGACCGCTACAAGACCGCCCTCTACGAGCAGTTCGCCCGCGTCGGAAAGGCGCTGTGCAGCGCGAAGCGGTTGGAGCTCATCGACCTCCTGCTGCAAACCGAGCGTTCAGTCGAAGAGCTGGCGAACGAGACCTCGATGTCAGTGGCGAACACCTCGCAACACCTCCAGGTCCTCAAGCAAGCTCGGATCGTGGAGTCCACGAGACACGGCAACCGCGTCGTCTACCGGGTATCCAGCGAGCAAGCAGGCGCTCTGCTGACGAGCATCCAGCAATTCGCCGAGCAGGGGCTCGCGGAGGTCGAGGCAATCACGCGCCGCTTCCATGACGGCTGCGCCGAGATGGAGCCCGTCGACCGCGTCGACCTCATGGCGCGTGCGGGCGCCGGCGACGTGATCGTCCTCGATGTCCGGCCTAGGGCCGAGTACGAGGCGGGCCATCTCCCCTTCGCAGAGTCACTCCCTCTTGAGGATCTCGAGCAACGCCTCGCGTCGCTGCCGAAGGACAAGCAGATCGTCGCGTACTGTCGCGGACCATATTGCGTCCTTGCGGTCGAGGCGGTCGACCGACTACGTCAACGGGGCTTCAACGCTGTCCGGCTCGAGGACGGCATACGGGAGTGGCAAGAGCAAGGACTGCCTGTCGAATACGAGGAGTCCGCGTAACCACGAGGAGATGGTGATCATGAAGTACCTGTTCATCCTGAACGACCCGCCGTATGGGACGGAGCGCTCTTACAACGGTCTTCGGCTGGCCGACAAGCTCATGAAGACCGACGAGACCACCGAGGTCACTGTCTTCCTGATGGCGGACGCTGTCGGTTGTGCCAAGTCGGGTCAGAAGACGCCCGACGGGTATTACAACCTGGAGCGGATGCTCAAGCCGATTCTGCGCAGGGGCGAGGTGCTGCTGTGCGGCACCTGTATGGATGCACGGGGACTTGCCGAGGTCGAACTCATGGAAGGCGCACGCCGAAGCTCGATGGTGGACCTGACCGATCGCACGATGGCCGCAGACAAAGTGCTGGTGTTCTGATCCGAGTGCCTCGGCAAGGCGCCGCTGGTCCCACTCGGAATCGCTGGCAAGAGAAGAGGTAGCCCGCATGAGCACCATAGCGATAGTCGGCGGTGGTTCCGGAGGAATCGTCGCTGCGAACAGACTCCGCGAGAAGCTCGGCCGCGAACATGAGATCGTCCTATTCGACCGAGACAGCCACCATCGTTTCCAGGGATCGTTTCTGTGGGTGATGACCGGCGCTAGAACGCCCGAAGCAGTATCCAAGCCGCTCTCCCGGCTTGAACGCAAGGGAATCCGCTACGTGAACGCATCGGTCGAGACCATCGACACCGACGCCGGCCGCTTGACCGCCGGGGGCGTCCAGCACGGCTATGACTACTTGCTTCTTTCGCCCGGTGCCGAACTCAACATGGAAGCAGTCCCCGGCCTGTCCGAGGGCTCCCTCACCCCCTTCAATCTCGAAGGTGCTGTCGCCCTTCGCAACGCGCTCCAGCGCTTTGGTGGTGGGAAGATCGTGGTCCTCGTGGCCGGGATGCCGTACAAGTGCCCCGCTGCACCATATGAAGCAGCACTCCTGATCGACTGGGTGTTGAGACAACGAGGGATCCGGGAACGCAGCCACATCGCCGTCCACACCTGGGAGCCACAGCCGATGCCGGTTGCTGGCAAGGAGATGGGCGACGCCGTCAAGTCAATGCTGGCGGACAGACACATCGACTACTTCCCCGGCAGGAAGGTCTCTGAGGTCGACGCCGAAGGTCGAGAGATCGTCTTCGAGGATGGACAGCGAGTCGCAGCAGATCTCATCGTGAGCGTCCCATTCCACCGTTTGCCTCGATTCTGCTCGGACTCCGGACTGGCCGAGCCGGGAGCCTGGCTATCGGTCACCGACCCTCACCTGATGACCATGGACAAGGAGCGTGTCTGGGCGATCGGCGATGCCGTGAAGATCGACCTCGCGATGGGGCTCCCGCTGCCCAAGGCGGGCGTATTCGCCCACTACCAGGCAGAAGCCGTGGCCAAGAGTATCGCGGCGCAGGCTGCGGGCAAGGGTGAGCCGGGCGCTTTCGACGGTCACGGCATGTGCTTCCTCGAGACCGGCCGGCCGATTGCCGGGTACGCGTCGGGGAACTTCTACGCGGAACCGAAGCCGACGCTGAAGATCGGCAATCCGAACCGGCTCAACCACCTTGGCAAGATGGCGTTCGAGCGCTGGTGGCTCTGGAGGTGGCTCTGATGCGTCACGAAGAAGGACTCACGAAGCCCCAAGTCTACCTGGACTACAACGCGAGTACGCCGATCGCTCCCGAAGTCCGAGAGGCAATGCTGCCCTACCTGGAATCGGCGTTCGGCAATCCCTCCAGCACTCACTGGGCTGGCCGACCGGCGCGCGAGGCCGTAGAGCGGGCACGGCAGCAGGTCGCCGATTTTCTCGGCTGCTCTGTGGGCGAGGTTGTCTTCACGAGCGGCGGAACCGAGGCCAACAACTACGCCCTGAAGGGTGTCTTCTACGCCCGCGGCGCAAAGGGCCACTTCGTCACCAGCGCCGTCGAACACCCAGCCATCAACGCGCCACTTCGTTTCCTACAGACCCTCGGAGCTGCGGTCACGGTTGTTCCTGTCGACTCGGCCGGCATGGTCAATCCCGCTGCGATCGCTGCGGCCATACGCCCAGACACGATCCTCGTGACCGTGATGCACGCCAACAACGAGGTCGGAACCATCCAGCCCATCCGAGAGATCGCGGACATCTGCCAAGCGGCCGGTGTGTTGTTCCACACCGACGCGGCTCAGTCAGTGGGCAAGATCGCTACGCGAGTCGATGAGCTCGGCGTCGACCTGCTCTCGCTCGCCGGCCACAAGTTCTACGGCCCAAAGGGCGTCGGCGTCCTCTATGTCCGCGAGGGCGTCAAGCTCGAACCGCTCATGCATGGAGCCGGGCACGAGGGCGGCCGCCGTGCCGGAACCGAGAACGTACTTCTCGACGTCGGCCTCGGAGCGGCTTCGGTGCTGGCACAGGATCTCACCCCGGCCGCTCGGATGCGTGA
>JAHIQC010000374.1 GCA_018902765.1 Actinomycetota bacterium
CAGAGAGCAGGTGCATCGGAGCTCGAATACCCGCCTGGCGAAGCTCAAGCGCCTCAGACAGGGTGGCGACGCCAAGCCGATCGGCACCGTGATTGAGCGCAGTGCGCGCGACGTTGAGCGCCCCGTGTCCGTAGCCGTCCGCCTTGACCACTGCCATGAACAACGTGCCTTGGGCCGTGGTCGCTTTCAGCCGACGGACATTATGAGCGATCGCCTTGAGGTCGATCTCGACGTAAGCTGCGCGCGCTGGCTCGGGCACCTGACTACTCCTCGATGAGCAGCGAGCGAACGATGTCGGACTTGCTCACAACGCCGACGAGGGTCTCGCCGTCCAACACAGGCAGGCGGCTGACCTCCCGCTCCACGAGCAGTGTCGCAGCGTCCTCGACACTCGAGTCGGCTTGAACGGTTACCGGGTCGGTGCTCATGACCGCTCTCACGTCGGCGGCGACGGCCTTCCGCAGCTCGCTTTCGAATCGTGCGGTAGCCGGCGGGTACATGATGAATCCATCGAGCAGGTGCAAGTAGGTCGGGAACTCGAGTTTGACGTCCTGCATGATCAGGTCGCCCTCCGTCACGATGCCGATGAGCTTGCCGTTCTCGAGCACGGGCAGCGCGCCGATCCTATTCTCCACCATGGTGCGCGCAGCCTCGGTCACGGTGAGGTCGGGCCCCACGGTCAGCGGGTCGGACGACATGATGTCCCTAACCTTCAGATCAGTCATAGCTCAGATACCTTCCTGTTGGACCGAGCCGCTTCTCGCGTCTTCGGGCACCGTTTCAGAGTAGCCGATGAGTTCTGATGTCGCCCGGGGCAGATAGCCCGGTACGTCCTCGGCGATCACGCATCGTTCTGTGAGCTCGGCGGCCGCGTGGTCGCCAGCTCGCCCGTGCAGGTATGCCCCAAGCGCCCCGGCCTCGAGCGGCTCGAGGCCCTGTGCAAGCAAGGCTCCTACCATCCCTGCCAGCACATCTCCGGTGCCGGCGGTCGCAAGCGCCGGGCCGCCCGATGTGGTGAGCACCTGGCGCCCCCTACCACTCACGATCGTGTGTGCGCCCTTGAGCACACACGCCAATCGTGCACCCGTGAGCTTCGCCCCATAGGATAATCTATCAGCCTGCACTTCGGCTGATGTGGTCTCGAGAAGCCTCGCAAGTTCTCCGGGGTGCGGGGTCAGAACCGTGGGCCCTGTGCGGTCAAGGAGCATCTGCCGGCTGTCGATCATGGCGTTGAGCCCATCGGCATCGAGAAGCAATGGAGCGGTGAGGTCCGAGACGAGCTTGCGCGCAACGAGCACTGCGCCATGCGCCATAGTCATCCCAGGCCCTACCACCACGGCGTCCGACTCGCGCGCGACATCGATTATCTCCTCAGTCACGCGAGAAGCCAGGGTACGAGAAGGGTTCTCCGGCATGCCGAGGACAACCACCGACGCGAGCCGCGCCTGAATGATCGCCGCGATGGACTCGGGGACCGCAAGAGTCACATAGCCGGCGCCCATGCGCTGCGCGCCCATCGCCGCCAGAATCATCGAGCCGGGAAAGCCGCCCGATCCGCCAACGATGAGAACTCGGCCGCGAGTGTTCTTGTGAACATCGCGCGGGTGTCTCGGCAACAGCGCAGCGTAGTCGCTCGGATCCCACAGCTCGAGGCCTCCGGCCAGCCCGTTCATCTCCCATGGGATTCCGATGTCGGCGATAACGACCTCGCCGGCACGCGCAGCGCCGGGATAGAGCAGCAGCCCTTGCTTGGCCGCAGAGAAGGTCACCGTCAGGTCCGCGCGCACCACATGCCCGTCCGTGCGGCCTGAGTCGGCTTGCACGCCTGACGGCATATCCGCCGAGGCGACAAAGGCGCCTGATGCGTTCATGGCTTCGACCCATGTGACAAACGGTTGTCTGATCGGGCCGGTGAGCCCGATGCCGAAGAGCGCATCTATGACGGCTGCGTAGCCCGAAAGGCTATCGGACTCAAGGATGCCATCGACCACGCGGATCTTCACACCGGCAGCGGAAGCGGCCTGTGCGGCCTGGCTAGCGATGCCGTCCACCTCCTGGGCAGGCACCGGAGTGAACACGACGACATCGCGGTCGTGCGCGTGAAGTTCGGCAGCGGCTATCCAGCCATCGCCGCCGTTGTTGCCCGTGCCAACCAGAACCGCGATAGGCCCGAAAGGCACCCGCGACTCAAGCTCATGAGCAAGCCGGGCACCCGCACGCGCCATGAGATCGAAAAGGCTGATGCCCAACTCGGCGACCGCGCGCTCCTCGGCGTCACGGGCACCTTGCTGTGTGACGGCGTACCGCAACGGTGGCTCCTTCACTCGCGATGATCATGTAGTATGCGGCGGCCGATGATCAGGCGCTGTGCTCAGTCTCGCTACTCGTCCGCGCCTTCCGACCCGTCAGGGAGTTCTTGCCC
>JAHIQC010000375.1 GCA_018902765.1 Actinomycetota bacterium
AGATCGTGGAACGTGTGCATCGACATCCACGAATTGCCCATGGTTGCTGGATTGTAGACAGTCGCGGTGGTCGTCGAGTCATCCGACTCGTATGCATCCTTTGGAGCCACCAACTGCGCTTGCACCCCTCCGGCCAGAGCAGTGAGCGGCATCAGAGCACCGACCAGCAGCATTGAGACCGTGAGCGCTAAGACCTTGCGAAACGCTTTCATGAAGATCCCCTTTCTTCAACGACATGAGGTGTCGCCCGATTCCCCTTCGGACCGAGCGCCCACCATATCTTCTTACCCAAGCGCAAGCGCGTATGCTCATGCGCCCTACACCCTACCACCAGATGTCGGCGGTCTCGGTGCCCAGAGGTGTGAACTCGCCGGTCTTGGGGTCTTCGTGGAAGATGAACGCGCGACGAGAGGCGCCCATCTCGGCATCCATGTCGATTGAATCGCCACTGATGATCTTGCCTTCGGTCGCGCTCCACAGCTCCTTAGAAGGGTATGTGGTGTCGCCAACGACAACCTCGTCGGGCACGCTCGTCTCGTCCATCATCATGGATGAGGCGTCCGTGTATCGGCGTACCGCGCCGAGTGGCGCGCTGGTTTCGGCGGCATACGCTGCGACCAAGCGGTCATACTGCTCATCGGTCATGCGACTTGCCAAGCTACCCCTGGTGGGAATGAGGCCGGAGGTTGCGGCGTCCATTCCGAACGGACCGCCAATCAGATCGGCGACGACAACACCGGAGCCTTTGAGCCGAAACTCGACGTAGATCGACTCCTCATTGAAGCCACCATCGATAAACGAGTACGGAAATCCGGTATCGCCATATGACATGCTCACGGCACGCACATCGAGATCCTCGATCCGATCACCAAGCGCGTCCTCAATCTCAGAACGCGTTGCGTCGATCTCCTCATCCCCGATTGCGGGCATGCCCGAACCCAGGCCAAACGTTGAGGTGACGAGCGCTATGCTCCCGCACGAGATAACCAGAGGAATCAGCACCGCCACGGTCAGCACGATCAGCCAGATCTTGTGCCCACGAACGGACTTCGCAAGGTCGGTAAGGGACGGACCCACATCAAGCGCTGGCGGAAGAGGCGGATCTTGAACCGGGTGCGGAGTCTCGATACGGCCTGACTCGTCCGTGACCTGCGTTGAATCCGTCATGTGCCAGTGCCCTCCCACTCGACTGCCGTGGGCACCACTCTACGTGAGCGCAGCGCAGATTGGCAACGGTTTCCAGCACACTGAAATGGCGAGCGTGTAGGCGCGTCTAGCGCAGCCAGAACCACGCGATGAGGCCCGAGCCGATCAGGAACACCACGAACAGAACGCCGCAGCCGATCGCAAACGAGCGCACGAGCTCCGCGTCGTTGTTGGTGCGTTGTCCACGGGCGGCTATGCGTTGGCTCCGTGGCACTTCTTGTACTTCTTGCCACTGCCACAGGGGCACGGATCGTTGCGCCCGACATCGGCGTACGGGTCTTCTTTGTCCTTGACCATCGTGGTTGTGGCCGCACGTCCCCCGGCCGCAGCAGACGCTTGCGCGATCTGGTCCGGTGACGGTCCTGCCGGGCCCGCTGCAGCTGCAGCTGCAGCAGCTCCGCCGAAGATGCTGCTCTCCGAGGGTGCCGAGTACGAGACGTTGCGCGCGGGTGCCGCTTGGGCTGCCGGATCTTCGCGCAACACCTGGATATGCATGATGGTGCGGATGAAGTCCTCGTTGGTGAGCTTCACGAGGTTGCCGAACATCTCGAAGGCTTCCTGCTTGTACTCCGTGATGGGATCGCGCTGACCCATGGCACGCAGGCCGATGCCCTCTTTCAGGTAGTCCATCTCGAGCAGGTGCTCCATCCAACGCGTGTCGATGACACGCAGCATGACCTGGCGCTCGAGCTGGCGTGCGGTCTCCTCGCCCAGATCGGTTTCCTTGGCCTCATAGGCCACAAGCGTGACCTCGACCAGCTCGGCCGCGAGCTCATGCGCGTTGTCCGCGCTGTCGCGACGCTTCTCGACCTCGCCTTCAAGACCCGTGAGGTCGCGGAACCAGATGGACATGCCGTCCCAGTCCCACTCCTCGGAATACTCGTTTTCGGGGCTGTACTCGAGAACCCAGCCGGTGACAGTCTCTTCAACCATCTCGGTGAGGCGGGAGCGAACGTCCTTGCCATCCAGGATTCGATTGCGCTCGGCGTAGATCACTTCGCGCTGCTTGTTCATGACGTCGTCGTACTCCAGGACATGCTTTCTGGCGCCGAAGTTCATGGCCTCGACCTGTCGCTGAGCCGACTCAATCGCTTTGGAGACGAGACCCGCCTGGATCGGCAGGTCGTCCGGGATCTGAGTGCGCTCCATCATGGCGCTGATGCGGTCCATGCGTTCGCCACCGAACATGCGCATGAGGTCGTCTTCGAGCGAGAGGTAGAACTGGCTGACACCCGGGTCTCCCTGACGGCCTGAGCGGCCACGCAACTGGTTGTCGATGCGTCGGGACTCGTGGCGCTCGGTGCCCAGAACCGCAAGACCGCCGGCCTGCACAACCTGTACGTGCTCTGCAGCACACACGGCCTTGGCCTGCTCCAGTGCAGCGTCCTTTTGCTCGGGGGTGGCATCCTCGGGCTGGACGCCCTTTTCGCGCAAGAGGTCATCGACCAAGAACTCGGGGTTGCCACCGAGCACGATGTCGGTGCCTCGACCGGCCATGTTGGTGGCGATGGTGACCTGGTTGTAGCGGCCTGCCTGCGCCACGATGTGCGCTTCTTGCTCGTGGAACTTGGCGTTGAGCACGTTGTGCTTGACGCCGCGCTTCATGAGCAGACGCGACAGGATCTCGGAGTTCTCGATCGAGATGGTGCCGACCAGACACGGCTGGCCGGTCGCGTGACGCTCGACGATGTCCTCGACCACGGCGTTGAACTTGGCCGGAACGTTTCTGTAGATGAGGTCGTTGCGGTCGTCGCGAATCATGGCCTGGTTGGTCGGGATGACCATGACCGGCAGGTTGTAGATCTCGCGGAACTCGGCGTCTTCGGTGACGGCGGTACCTGTCATGCCGCCGAGCTTGTCATACATGCGGAAGTAGTTCTGCAGAGTGATGGTCGCGAGGGTCTGATTCTCCTCGCGCACATGCTGCTGCTCTTTGGCCTCGATGGCCTGGTGCAGGCCCTCGGAGTAGCGGCGGCCGTACATGAGGCGGCCGGTGAACTCGTCGACGATGAGCACCTCGCCGTCTTTGACCACGTAATCCACGTCGAGCTTGAACATGAACTGCGCCTTTAAGGC
>JAHIQC010000376.1 GCA_018902765.1 Actinomycetota bacterium
AGACATGGCCAAGGACTGCGTGTGGGTGCTGGATCTCAAGACCGACAAGACGCGCAAGTTTTGCGACACGGACGCCAAGCCCAATACGATCGACCTATCACCCGACGGCCAAGTCCTTTTCGTTTCCTGCCGAGGAGCCAACAACGCCAAGAGCTACTACATCCCAGGTCCCGAATGGGGCACGATCCTGCTGTTCGACACAGCCGATGCCAAGCCGCTTGATGCCATCATCGGCGGGAACCAGTGCACCGCGCTCGATGTCTCCGATGACGGCAAGACGCTGGCGTTCAGCGACTTTCTGGATGATCGGCTGCAGCTGTTCGAAGTGCCCGAATACGCGGAGTTGACTGCTGGTGGGGGCGGTCGGTGGGAATCGCACTTCAGCGCCCTGAAGAAGTAGCCCCGCAGTTCATCACATTCACAGACCTGAACGGCCAGTATCCGCCGAGAGACATTGACTCCTTACCTTGCGCTCGCGACCCTTGAGTGAGGGAGGAGGCATCATGGCGTGCGTCTACTGCAGCACTTGTCCGTTCTTCGAAAGCACGGTGGGCTACTCGCCGGAGCTCAAGATCGCCATGAAGAAGCGCTTCTGCCTGTCCGATGGCCAAGGCTGCGCGCGCTTCATCGCCTTGGCCACCGTGGGTCGCGAGAACGTGCCCCCGGACCTCTTGCCCTGCGACTGCGATCGACTGGTCGAACTCGGCCTGCCGAGGGAATACGTCGCCGAGTACAAGCAATGACACATCTCGAACTCCCCTGTGGTCACATCGCGTGTCCGCCGAAGCGGTTGCGCAGCGCGCTCAGCACCTGCCCCGCGTAGCTCGGATCTCGCTCCGAGTCGACACGGAACTCGAATGCCGCGCGGATCACACGGTCTTCGAGCGACATCTCCTCGGCGGTACGGATCGTCCACTCGCCTTCGCCGGTGTGTCCGACCGAGCCCGACACTCCCTCAAGATCCGGACCCAGCTCGCGGATGGCATCGAGCATCCAGCCCACGAGGCGCGACTCGATCACGCTGCCGCGTTGGTAGACCTCGGCGACGCGCTCGAGATCCAGGTTCAGCGGCGAGCGATGCATGATCTGGAAGCCCTCGGCTATGGCCTGCATCATTCCGTACTCGATGCCGTTGTGGACCATCTTCACGAAATGGCCGGCACCGTGGCCATCAAAGAACCGGTAGCCGTCGTGAAGCGCGAGGTCTGCAAAGAGCGGCTCTACGGTCCGGAAGTCCTCTTCGCGGCCGCCGATCATCAGGCACGCGCCGCTGCGCGCCCCGCCCGGGCCGCCGCTCGTTCCGCAATCCAGAAAGCGGATGCCGTTTTGCGCGAGGCGATCGGCCCTGCCTTGAGCGTCCTTGTAGTACGAGTTGCCTCCGTCGATCACGATATCGCCGGGGCTCAAGAGCGCCGCAAGACCGTCCGGGTCGAACAGCGCCGCGTCGATCGGAGCGCCGGCCGTGAGCATCAGCCACACGATGCGGGGCGTCGGCAGCGACTCGACAAGCTCTCTCAAGCTCGCGGCGGGACGGATCCCCTTGGCAGCCAGCGCCTGCGTCTTTTCCGGGGAACGGTTGTAGCCGGTGACGATCCAGTCGTGGTCTCGAAGATTCAGAGCGATTCCCGCCCCCATCTTCCCAAGACCCACGATTCCTACAGCCCCGGAAGCCGCACGCTTGGCCACCCCGACCAGCGCCGCCTCCGCAGCCTCGTGCGTGTCCGGCGCGTAGGTATCCAGTGGCACCGCGCCCGCATCCCAAGCCTGCACGACCGGGTCAATGAACTCCCACATCGCTCGGACCTCATCGGTGGAGACAAAGAGCGTCTGGTCCCCGCGGAACCCGTCGAGCAACAGACGGGCGTACTCCTCGACGTACTGGGCTTTCTCCTCCCGCTCGTACAAGAAGAACCTGAACTCGCGCATCTCCAGCTCGTTGTCGAAACCGGGCTTCTTGGCCCAAAACTCGATCTTTATCTCATCGCGAGGTTCGAGATTGAAGATGACCCGGTTTTGGTAATGGCGGCCGCCGCTGCACATACATGGATGCGGATGCCTGAACGTCACAGCAATCTGCTTGCACACGGTGTCCATGCGCTTACCGCTCTCAAGGGTCACCGGGACACCCGCCCAGCGCGGGCCATGCAGCTCGGTGCGCATCCTGAAGAACGTCTCGGTCCCACTGTCGGGTTCGACTCCTTCGATCTGGCGGAAGCCGTCGTACTGAGAGCGGTATGTGCGCAGAGCCACCTCGCTTGCAGTCGGAGGCTGGAGCACTTCTCGGATGGTTCGGGCGCGCTCCTTGCGAATCGCCGCCGCGCCCTCGGCTGCGGGCTGCTCCATGGTGACCAACGCGAGCATTTGCAGCAGATGGTTCTGGCCCACATCACGCAACGCTCCTACGCCGTCATAGAACAGACCGCGCTTCTCAACCCCGATCGTCTCGTGAAGCACGATGTCGATCGACTCGATCGCGGTGCGGTCCCACGCCGTTTCGAACAGATTGTTGGTGAAACGGAAGTTCAAGATGCCTTGCAGCATCTCCTTGGCCAGATAGTGATCGATCCGATAGATCTGCTCCTCGTGAAACAGGCTCGCCAGCAACTCATCCAACTCGCGCGAGCTGTCTGCGTCGCTGCCGAAGGGCTTCTCCACAAGCACGCGCGTCCAACCGGTCAGATCATCACATGGCTCGGTGAGACCGCTTGCGGCCAGGCGCCTGAAGATCGTCTCGTAGTGCTCGGGAGGAACCGCCAGGTAGAACAGCTTGTTCGCGCACACTCCCCACTGCGAGTCGATCAGGCGCAGGTGTTTCGCGAGCGCTTCGTATGCCGCTTCATCGGCAAATGCGCCCTGAGAATACGTGAACATGCCGCCGAACTCCTCGGTGGAGTCCACATCGGCGTCGGGATAGCGCTCGGCCACGATGTCTTTGACTCGACCACGCAGATCGTCGTCAGACCAAGGCCGCCGTGAGACACCGACGCACGCGAAATGCTCGGGCAGCGCACCTTTGCTGCGGAGATGGAATATCGAAGGCACGATCTTGCGCGCCATCAAATCGCCGGTTGCACCGAATACCACGAGAATGGTCGGGCTGATCGGATCTGGCATATCTCCCCCAAAGCTGCGAGCGCGTAGCGTCTTTGGGTTTGTTTCCCGATATGGCGTCAGTCCAACGCGAAGCCGCGGATCGTATCACGTCAACGGTGAGATCAGTTCCTGGCCGCCCATGTAGGGCCGCAGCACCTCGGGGATGATCACGCTGCCGTCGGCCTGCTGGTAGTTCTCGAGCACCGCGACGAGGCAGCGACCCACCGCGAGCCCCGAACCGTTGAGCGTATGCACCAGACGCGAGCCCTTGAATGTCTCAGGGTCGCGGTACTTGATCGCTGCGCGGCGCGCCTGGAAGTCGACGCAGTTGCTGCAGCTGGATATTTCCTTGAAGTTGTCGTAGCTGGGCAGCCAGACCTCCAGATCGTAGGTCTTGGCAGCACCGAAGCCCATGTCGCCGGTGCACAGCACGATGACGCGATACGGCAGTCCGAGAAGCTGCAAGATGTTCTCGGCGTCGGCGACCATGCCCTCGAGCTCGTCGAAGGACTCCTCGGGCTTTGCGAACTTCACCATCTCGACCTTGTCGAACTGGTGCACGCGGATCATGCCGCGCGTGTCACGACCCGCGCTGCCCGCCTCCTCGCGAAAGCACGGAGTGTAGCCGACGTAATGTAGCGGAAGCTCGGCACCTTCCAGCATCTCGTCTCGATGAAGATTCGTGAGCTGGACCTCGGCGGTCGGAATCAGATAGAGCCCCTCGGAGGTCTTGAACAGGTCCTCCTCGAACTTGGGGAGCTGACCTGTCCCGGTGAGCGTCTCGCTGTTGGCCATCGCCGGCACTGCCCACTCGGTGTACCCGCGCGAGCCGTGCGTATCGAGCATGAAGTTGATCAGCGCGCGGTTGAGCCTCGCGCCATCACGACCGAGTACCACGAATCGGCTCTTGGTGAGCTTGACCCCGCGCTCGAAGTCGATGATCCCCATCTCGGGGCCTAAGTCCCAATGCGCCTTGGCCTCAAAATCGAACTGCCGAGGAGTACCCCAGCGCCGCACCTCGACGTTGTCGTCTTCGCCCGCGCCTACAGGCACGCTGGCATCGGGGATGTTGGGGGCGGTCATGAGCAGCTCGCGCACCTGCGCCTCGAGCTGGGCGAGCGAATCATCGAGCTCGGCAACCTGCTCGTTGATCTGCCTGACCTCGCCCTTGGCCGCCTCGGCCTCGTCACGCTTGCCGTCCTTCATGAGGATGCCGATGGCCTTGCTCGCCTCGTTGCGTCTGGCCTGAAGCGCCTCGACCGTCCCGATGATGGCGCGTCGCTTCTCATCGGCGGCAATGAATTCCTCGACGTCCCACGAGGCGTTGCGATCTGACATCACCTTGCGGACAGCATCGGTGTTGTCGCGGACGAACCTGGCGTCAAGCATCTGAAACGGCCTCCCGGAAACGACGGTGATGAATCGTCAATCGCTTGGCGGAAGTATAGCCGATGGGGCGCCACAGCTCCCCCATCATCTATACTCATGCCGAAGAGCAGTCACTTCGCGCAGGACCGCCACGCTGGTCACTGTGCCCGAGCGCAACGGAGTTGCTCATGCCCGAGAACAGTGAGTTCACGGATGCCTCGTCCTCACAGGAACGTGAGCGGGAGAAGCTCTCGCTCGGGACGCTCGGGACGATTCTTGTCATCCTCGTCCTCGTCGTGCTGGTGCTCCTGTTCTGGCGCACCTGTGGCACCGACGAGCAGTCCTCGGCGA